>JBAUAY010000885.1:0-6336 GCA_049676235.1 Streptosporangiaceae bacterium | reverse complement strand
GGGCCGCGCGGGCCGGGACGCCAGCGCAGAGGGCCGGGCGGGCCGGCTCAGGGAACCCGGCCGACCCGCCTCGCGCGCGGAAGCCACCGAGCGGACGTTGGCCCGGCACCGCATCGGGATCAGAGAGCTGCGCCAGCACGCGAGCGTCTACGTCGACCTCGCGGAGAAGGGCTACACGGTGGACATCACCAACCGGGGGCGGCTGGTGGCCCAGCTCGTCCCGGTCAGGGAGCCGGGCAGCCCGCTGGAACGCCTGATCGCGGCCGGGATCATCGAGCCGGCCGAGGAACCGGGCGGCGTCGCCGACATCGAGCCGTATCCGGCGCCGGCCGGTGGTCGGCCGATGCATGCCGGTGGCCGGCCGGGGCCGGCCCTGGGCAGACCGGGGGACCAGCGGTGATCTACCTCGACTCCTCCGCGCTGGTCAAGCTGGCCCTGGCGGAACCCGAGTCGGCGGCGCTGGCGCGATGGCTCGCCGAGCGGGCCGACCAGCCGCTGGTATCGAGTGCGCTGTACCAGGCGGAGGTACCGCGGGCCGTCTGGCGGGCCGAGCCCGGCGCGCTGCCGCGCAGCTACAAGGTGATCAAGCGCATCGCGCGGGTCGCGCTGAGCGCTGACGTGCTCGATAACTCGGCCACCCTGCCCCCGGCGCAGCTGAGCCCGGCGCAGGCCATCCACCTGGCCTCTGCGCTGGCGGTGAAGCATGACCTGACCGCGTTCGTGGCCTACGACGAGCACTTGCTCGCCGCGGCCAAGGCCGCGGGGCTCCCGGTCACCTCGCCCGGTTCGTCCTAACGGGGCGTCTGCGTTCACCTGAGGACCTCCGTCAGAAGACGGCGGGCTCGGTGTAGGCGCCCCACTCGGCGCGCAGTGCGCCGCAGATCTCGCCGAGGGTGGCCTCGACGCGTGCCGCGTCGAGCATCGGCGGCACCAGGTTCTGCTCGGTGCGCGCCGCCGCGACCAGCGCGGCCAGGGCCGCGTCGACCGCTTCGGAGTCACGGCCGGCCCGGCGGCGGGCCAGCATGCTCACCTGCTCGCGTTCGACCTCGGGGCTGATCCGCAGGATCTCCAGCGGCTGGGCGACCGTAGTCGTGTGGCAGTTCACGCCGACGATCTTCTTCTCGCCCTTCTCCAGCTTCTGCTGGTAGGCGAACGAGGCCTCGGCGATCTCGCCGGTGAACCAGCCGTTCTCGATGCCCTGCAGGATCCCGTCGGTCATCGAGCCGTCCGAGCCCATCTCGCGGATCCGGGCGAAGATCGCCTCCGCCTCGGCCTCCATCCGGTCGGTCAGCGCCTCCACGTACCACGACCCGCCGAGCGGGTCGGAGACGTTCAGCACGCCGGTCTCTTCCATGATCACCTGCTGGGTGCGCAGCGCGGTCTCGGCCGCCGCCTCGCCCGGCAGCGCGAGCACCTCGTCCAGCGCGTTGGTGTGCAGCGAGTTGGTCCCGCCTAGCACGGCGGCCAGTGCCTCGACGGCGGTCCGGACAATGTTGTTGTCCGGCTGCTGCGCGGTCAGCGAGACGCCCGCCGTCTGGGTGTGGAAGCGCAGCCACTGCGCCCGCGCGCTACGGGCGCCGTAAACCTCGCGCAGCCACCTGGCCCAGATCCGCCGGGCCGCGCGGAACTTGGCGATCTCCTCGAAGAAGTCAATGTGCGCGTCAAAGAAGAACGACAGGCCCGGCGCGAACTCGTCCACATCCAGGCCGCGGGCGATGCCGAGCTCCACGTAGCCGAACCCGTCGGCCAGCGTGAAGGCCAGTTCCTGCGCGGCCGTCGAGCCCGCCTCCCTGATGTGGTAGCCAGACACCGACAGCGGCTTGTACCTGGGAATGTTCTCGCCGCAGTACTGCATAAGATCGCCGATCAGCCGCAGGTGCGGGCGCGGGGAGAACAGCCACTCCTTCTGCGCGATGTACTCCTTGAAGATGTCGGTCTGCAGGGTCCCGTCCAGCTTGGACAGGTCCGCGCCCTGGCGTTCGGCGGCCACCAGGTACATGCAGAAGATCGGCACGGCCGGGCCGCTGATCGTCATCGAGGTAGTGGTATCGGCCAGGGGGATGCCCTCGAACAGCACGTCCATGTCGGCGGCCGAGTCGATCGCCACGCCGCAGTGCCCCACCTCGCCGAGCGAGCGCGGCTCGTCGGAGTCGCGGCCCATCAGGGTCGGCATGTCGAAGGCCACGGACAGGCCCGCGCCCCCGGCCGCCAGCAGCATCTTGTACCGCTCGTTGGTCTGCCGCGCATTGCCGAAGCCGGAGAACTGGCGGATCGTCCACGGCTTGCCCCGGTACCCGGTGGGGTGAATGCCCCGGGTGAACGGGAACTCCCCGGGCCAGCCGATCCGCTCCATCCCCGGCACCACCGCGCCGTCCGGCGGCCCGTAGACCGGGTCAACCTCGAGCCCGGACAGTGTGGTGAAGTCCGCGTCGGGCCCGGCTTCTCTAGCCTGGGCCGCCTGGTCGAACCGGCGCTGCCAGTGCTCCTTGTCAGTCTCCATGATGCTGCCTCCCCAGGGTGCTCGCCCCGTCAAGCCCGTCGAGATAGTAGGACGTCCTACTATATTTTCAGTGTAACCCGCCGGGACGGCTGGCACCTCCGCCGGGCAGGCACCAGGACCCGTTCGGAAAAAAGAACGTTCTGGGCAACCGATGCGCGAGTTCCATCGTCTCTTAAAGCGCGAGGCCGGGAACGGCCTCGCGCGCAGCAGGGCCCGGACGTCACGGGGGCGCGCCCGGGCCAGACCCCAGGAAATGTGGTAGAAGTTGCCGTATCACACGGGTGTTCTCGAGAACGTCCCGACTGGTCCCGACATGGTGCTCATGCCGGGTACCGGACGCGGGGAGCGCGGGGCCGCGCTGTTCCCGTCGCCTGCGGGGAACTTCATCAAGGGGGATCCGGTGGGCACCGCTGGTGAGGTTGATAGGGGTCCCCGGGATGACCCTGACGCGGCCGAAGAGCTGTTCAAGGGCGTTTACCCCAAGCTCGCCGGCTGGGTCAGGCGGCTGGTCGACGACGACGAAACCGCGCACGAGATCGCATCCGAGGCCTTCGTCCGGCTGCTAGCCCGGTGGACCAGGGTGGACAGCCCGCAAAGTTATCTCTATATGATCGCCACCAACCTGGTCCGCGACCACTGGCGCAAGACCGAACGTGAGCGGCGGGCCATCCGCAGCGTCACCGCGGGCGCGGCCAAGGACCCGGTCGCCTACCCGGTGCAAGACGTCGACGTGCGCAACCTCATCGCCTCGCTGCCGCCGCGGCTGCGCGATCCGTTCCTGCTGCACTACTACGGCGGCTTCGCGATCCGGGAGGTCGCGACGCTGCTGCACCGGCCGGAGGGCACCATCAAGGCCGACCTGTTCGCGGCGCGCGCCAGGCTGAAGACGGCACTGGGGGAACGCGATGGCTGACCGCCGCGACGACATCGACGACTGGCTGAACGAGCGCATCAACCCGCTGCCGCCGCCGCCGGGCACCTTTGAGCTGATCAAGCGCCGGGCACGGCACCGCAAGATCCGCAGGCTGGCCATCACCGCGACCTCGGCGGCGGTGATCGTGGCCGCGGCGGTGACCGTCCCTCAGGTGGTCAGCCTGCCGGTGCTGAACACGACCCCTACGTCCGCCGCGCAGGCTGGGCACGCTGCTACCGCCACGCGGACCGGAGCCGGCCGCACCGAGGTCTCGACGGCCGCGCCGCAGCCGTCGGCCGCGTCGCTCCCGGCGCCCGTGCCGGCTAACTTTCAGCCCACCTCGGTCACGTTCGTCGGTACCGATACCGGCTGGGTGATCGGCCAGGCCGGCACCCCGGGTCACTGCGCCACCCAGTACTGCACCTCGATGGCACGCACCGACAACGCGGGGCGGACCTGGGCCGGCGTGAATGCTCCGATCACCGGCGCGCCGGCCGGTGCGACCGGGGTGAGCCAGGTCAGGTTCCTCAATCTCACCGACGGTTGGGCGTTCGGGCCGGAACTGTGGTTCACCCACACCGGCGGACACACCTGGACGCGGGTCGACACTCACGGGCTGCGGGTGACCGACCTGGAGACGGTGGGCAGCCGGGCGTTCGCGCTGTTCGCGTCATGCACCGGCGGCGGGCGGGCGTTCGCCGCCCACTGCACCAGCTTCACGCTCTACTCCTCCCCCGCCTCCGGCCAGGACTGGACGCCGGTGGACGCCGCGACGACCGGCCTCACCGACAGCACCGCCAGCGAGGCCGCCGCCCTGGTGCTCACCGGCAGCCGCGGTTACCTGCTCGCACCGGGCGGGGCGCTGTACGCCGGGCCAGTCGACGGCAGCGCGGCGTGGCTACGGGTCGGTGCGCTGATCTCCTCGTGCGCCGTGGGCCCGGCCCAGCCGGACGGCCAGCCGTCGCAGGCGCTGCTTGGCGTGGTGAACGCCACGGAGCTGCTGGTGGCCTGCACATCGGCCAGCGACAGCGGTTCGGACACCCAGAACAAGCAGATCTTCTCCTCGCCGAACGGCGGGATCAGCTGGCTGGAAGTCGCCCGGGCGCCCGCCGCCGGGATCGCCTACTCGCTGGCCGCCAGCCCGTCGGAGACCGTGGTGCTCGGCACGGACCGCGGCATCGACCTGCTGCCTGCGGGCGACATCGCCTGGCGGATGGCGACGCTGGCGGCGGGCGGGCCGGCCGGCGGATTCGGCTACGTGGGCATGACCACCAACGTGCAGGGCGTCGCGCTGCCCGCCGACCCGTCGGCCGGCACGGTCTGGTTCACCTTGGACGGCGGGCAGACCTGGAAGCCCAGCCACCTGACAAGCTCCTAGGCTTCCTCGGGGACGAAGTCGCCGGCCGCCAGCCGCAGCTCGCGGAACAGGTCGAAGATCTCCTTCAGCTGTCCCGGCTCGAATCCGCCGAGGCCGAACTCCGCCGCCATCAGGTCCCTGGTCGCCCGCTCCACCACCGCCCGGCCGACCTCGGTGATCTCGGCGAGCCTGCCCCGGCCGTCGGCCGGGTTGGGCCTGCGGATCACCATCTGCTGCCGCTCCAGACGGTCGATGATGTTCGTGGCGCTGGTGGGGTGCACCATCAGTCGCTCGCCGATCAGCCCGAGCGGCAGCACGCCGCGGCGGCTGAAGGTGAGCAGGACCAGCGCTTCGTAGCGCGCGAACGTCAGCCCGTACGGCCGCAGCAGCGCGTCGAGCTCGCCGAGCAGGATCTGCTGCGCCCGCATTATCGAGGTCACGGCGGCCATCGACGGTGAGGGACCGAACCTGCGGGCCCAGATCTGCGCCGCCCGGTCGATGGGATCAAACGGCAATTCAAGCGGCTTACCCACGGGGATAACCGTATGCGGTGCTCAGTCCTCCGGCTGCGAAAGCAGCTCGTCGGCGGCCGTGAAAGGATCCAGGGTGCCGTCGGCGACCCGGCTGGCCAGCTCGTCGAGCTGGCTGGCGGCCAGCCGGCCGCGCAGCTCGGCGAAGGCCAGCGCGGCCAGTTCCTCGCGCGCCCGCCGCTGGCGCCTGCTCTTCAGCTCACCGCTTGAGTTGAGCCAGGACCAGTGCTCGTCGAGCCGGCTGACGAGTTCATCGATCCCCTCGCCCCGCACCGCCACGGTAGTGACGATGGGCGGCTTCCAGGCCCCGTGTTCCCGCTGCGCCAGCGCGATCATGTTGCGCAGGTCCCTGACCAGCTGCTGGGTTTCGGGCTTGTCCGCCTTGTTCACCACGAACAGGTCGGCGACTTCGAGGATGCCGGCCTTGGCCGCCTGAACGGCGTCGCCCATCCCCGGCGCGAGCAGTACCAGCACGGAGTCCGCGAGCGAGGCGATCGCTACCTCCGCCTGCCCCACGCCGACCGTCTCGATGAGGATCAGGTCGAACCCGGCCGCGTCGAGCACCCGGATGGCCTGCGGCGTCGAGGCCGCCAGCCCGCCCAGGTGGCCGCGGCTCGCCATCGACCTGATGAACACCTGACGATCGGTGGCGTGCTCCTGCATGCGTATCCGGTCGCCGAGCAGCGCACCGCCGGTGAACGGCGACGTCGGGTCGACGGCGAGCACGGCGATGCGCCGGCCGGCGGCGCGGAACGCGCTCAGCAGCGCGCCGGTCACGGTGGACTTGCCCACGCCGGGCGCCCCGGTCAGGCCGATGACCCGGGCCCCGCCGGTGTCCGGCAGAAGATCTTTGATGACCGAACGGACCTGGGGTGACTCGTCCTCGACCAGCGAGATAAGCCGGGCGAGGGCGCGGACGTCCCCGGCCCGGGCCTTGTCGAGCTCGACAGCTGTGGTTGGTGCCACGGGCCGGCTAGCCGCGGACCCGGAACAGCAGGGCCTCGCCCTGGCCGCCGCCGCCGCACAGCCCGGCGGC
>JBAUAY010000884.1:0-2141 GCA_049676235.1 Streptosporangiaceae bacterium | reverse complement strand
TCGATGAGGCCGTCGCTGTACAGCAGGACCAGTTCGCCCGGGGCCAGCATGCTGGTCGCGAGGACCGGCGGCGAGCCGGTGCCGAGCGGCCCGGTCCCGGTGCCCTCGAGGTACCTGGCCACCCCGTCGACGTCGATGACCAGCGGCGGAGGATGTCCGCAGGCGGTGTAGCGGAGTTTGCCGCCGGTCGGGTCGAGCACCGCCAGGGCGAGTGTGGCGGCCCGCAAGGCCGGCGTTCGGGCGGCGAACGCATCCGCGCGCTCCAGGACCTGCCCGAGGTCGGCCTCGGTGGCGAGGAGTTCGGTCAGCACGGCGCGCAGCTGTCCCATCGCCGCCGAGGCGGCGACCCCGTATCCCACCACGTCACCAACGACCAGCGCGACGCTCCCGTCGGCCAGCGGGATCGCATCGAACCAGTCGCCGCCGGCTGACTGCTCCTGCCCGGCCGCCTGGTACCGGGCCGCGATCCTGGCCCGCGGCAGCACCGGCAGGGCGGCGGGCAGCAGCGCTTCCTGCAGTTCCGCCACCATCCCGCGCTCGGCCGGATTACTGCGCTCAGCGTCGGCGGCCTGCTGCCGGACCGCCCGCTGCTCGGCCACCCGGTCGGTGACGTCGGTGGCGATGACCAGGAGCCCGTTGACCGTACCGTCGGCGGCCCGCCGCGGCACCACCGTGAAGTCGGCGTACACCTCCGCCAAACCGCCGGGGCCTTCTGGGGTTTCCAGGATGAGTCCGATCTGCGCCCGCCATTCCGTCCTCGTCTCCGGCTGCCCGGTCTCGTACACCCGGTCGAGCATGTCGTGCAGCGGCTTCCCGGCTGGCCCGGGAAAGGCGTCCCGGTACGCCACGCCCATCACGTCGGGCCTGCCGGTGAAGGCCCGGTACGCCGCGTTCATCCCGGCCAGGCGATGTTCCGGACCGTCCAATGCCGCCAGCAGGATCGGCAGTTGCTCGAAGGCATCCCGCACCACGCCGGCCTCGCCCACCATCCGGTCGAGCGTGTCGTCGTCGTCGCGTGCGGTACCAGGCAACACGGCCTCCTACCTCCTCACCATCCGGGAGAACCTACCCCGGTGACGTGAACCAAACTGGCCTCAGTAGTAGCAATCTCGGACCGTGCTCACGTTCAGTCGGCCCGCCGAAGGTCACAAAGCGGGCCGAAGAGCGTTATGAACGCTTCTTCGGGGGCAGAGGGGGGCCGGTACGAAGGTCCACGAGGAAGGGAACGGTAGTGAGCACTTCCGACAAGGCAAAGAACAAGGCCCAAGAGGTCAAGGGCAAGGTCAAGGAGACCACCGGCAAAGCCGTCGGCAACGAGCGGCTTGAGGCCGAGGGCGCAGCCGACCAGACGGCGGGCGACGTGAAGCAGGCCGGCGAGAAGGTCAAGGACGCCGCCAAGAGCCTGAAGCCGTAACCGGCGGGCTAGGCGGGCGACCCCGCGAGCGTCCCCTGAAATCCGGTACGGAAATCTGGACTGGTTTCGCTGGTGTGGATCGCCAGTAACGGGGTACTCGGGTCCCGTTCTGGGTGGCGGCCGTATTAGAGAGAAGGAAATAGGCTCATGGGCATCATCTTGCTCGTTCTTTTGCTCGCCCTCATTCTCGGCGGACTCGGCTTCGCGATTCACATCTTGTGGTGGATCGCCCTGATCGTCCTGGTGATCTGGCTGGTCGGGTTCCTCGTCCGGACGGGTGAAGGTTCGTCACGGGGCCGCTGGTACCGCTGGTTACCGGGCCGCCACCGCTAGTCGGCGGTGGCTTCCGGCTCGCCTGACTTCCTGGCGTCGTGGCCGCTAGCGGCTTCGGCGCTAGGTTCAGGTTGGACGGTCCGGGCGGCGGCGACCGCCTCGTCGACGGTGTCGTACATCGGCATCCGGTCGGCGAGGCCGGTGATCCACAGCGCTTTGACGTAGCGATATCGCGCGCCGGCCAGGAAGAACAGTCCGCCGGCCTCGACCTGTCTCCGCCAGTGGCCGACGATGACGGCCAGCGCGGTCGTGTCCATGAAGTCGACCGCGGACAGGTCGAGGATGACCCGGTCGCTGGTGGCGGCGGCTTCCGTTAGGTAGTCGTCGAACCGCTGGCTGGATACGACGTCAAGCTCGCCCCGGATGCTCGCGACCACGCTGGCACCGTGAGGTT
>JBAUAY010000883.1:0-2798 GCA_049676235.1 Streptosporangiaceae bacterium | reverse complement strand
GTGCGGGTGAGGTTAACGGTACCCGTGGGGCATCCGAGACGTTGCGCCAGCGCCGAAGAATGCGGGGCGTACAGAATAGAGTGAATGAAGCGGGTTGGACCTGCGCCGGCGGACCATCCCATAGGATCACGTGCGATGAACGAGCCAAAGGGGCGCGGTACAGCCTGGACTGAGGAGCGAGGAACGGGCGACGTGGGAAGGCGGCGCCTTAAGGCGCCCCGGAGGCGAGCAGGGATGCCGTGAGCGACCGGGCCGAACTACTCGCGGCGATCAAGGCGAAGGCCGTCATCCGCGGCGACTTCGTTCTCTCCTCGGGCCAGCACGCCGACTGGTACGTCGACCTGCGCCGGTTCCTGCTCGACGGGCGGCTGGCGCCGCTGGCCGGCCGGGTCATGCTCGAGCTGACCGCAGACCTGGCCTACGACGCGGTCGGCGGGCTCACCATGGGCGCCGATCCGGTGGCCACCGCGATGATGCACGCCGCAGCCAGTCGCGGCACGCCGGTCGACGCGTTCGTGGTGCGGAAGAAGGAAAAGGAGCACGGCACGCAGCGACGGATCGAAGGTCCCGACGTGGCCGGCCGACGGGTGCTCGCGGTCGAGGACACGTCCACGACCGGCGCGTCCCCGCTGGCCGCGGTGGAGGCGCTGCGCGAGGCCGGCGCCGAGGTCGTGGGGGTGGCCGTGCTGGTTGACCGGGGCGCCAGGCAGAACGTGACGCGGCGCGGGCTCGCGTACCGCGCCGCCTACGACCTAGCCGACCTCGGCGTCTGACTTGTCGTTCTTATCGGCCCGGTGCGACCGCGGCTTGGGCCGCGGTTGCGGATCCGGGCTCGGATCCGGGCCAGCGCCCGGGGCCTCGGCGCGGACCTGGGCCTCACGCCGGAACTGGCGCAAGCGGTAGGCGACGAAGCCGACGATGGCGATGACCACGATGGCGAACAGGGCGTAGCCGACGATCGCCAGCCCGTGGCTGACCTTGGTCCACTCGCTGCCGAGCGCGTAGCCGAGGCAGGAGAGCACGGTCGCGTAGATGACGGTGCCGATCAGGCTGAGGATCCCGAAGCGGATCGCGGGGACGCGCACCAGGCCGGCCACGATCGAAACGAAGGCCCGGACGAAGGGCAGCATCCGCCCCACCGTGATCGCCCATCCGCCCCGGCCCTCCAGGAACCGCTCGGCCCGGCTCACGTCGGACTCGGTCACCAGCACGTAGCGCCCGAGCTTGTTCACGAGCGGCTTGCCGCCGACCCGGCCGACCGCGTACGAGGCGTACGAGCCGGCGAGTTCGGCCAGCGAGCCGATGATGATGACGAGGGCGAGGTTAAGATGTCCCTGGTAGGCGAGCACCCCGGCGAAGCCGAACGTGATCTCGGACGAGATCGGGATGCACGCCGCCTCCAGGAACCCGAATAGGATTAGCGCGGCGTACCCCGCCGAAGTGAGGAAGCTCTCCATAGGTTTCCTGTTGTACCTCATGCCCGGCACTATCCGGGCCGTCTTCATGCGCGCTTCATGTCTACACAGGTGGGGTCCAAAGTCCCTGGAGTGGGGCAGGCCCGGGTGTTTAGAGTAAGGACACGTTCAAGCCCAAGGGAGTTACCGCCATGCCTATCGCGACCCCAGAGGTCTACGCACAGATGCTGGACACGGCGAAGCAGCGCGGCTTCGCGTTCCCCGCGATCAACTGCACCTCGAGCCAGACGCTGAACGCCGCGCTGCGCGGGTTCGCGGACGCCGAGAGTGACGGGATCGTCCAGATATCGACCGGTGGGGCGGAATACCTGTCGGGCTCGGTCAAGGACATGGTGACGGGCGCGACCGCGCTGGTCGAGTTCGCGCACGTCGTCGCGGCGAAGTACCCCATTCACGTCGCGCTGCATACCGACCACTGCCCGAAGGGCAAGCTCGACGGTTACATGCGCCCGCTGGTCGCGATCTCGAAGGAACGGGTGGCCCGCGGCGAGGAGCCGCTCTTCCAGTCGCACATGTGGGACGGCTCGGCGATCCCGCTGGCCGAGAACCTGCAGATCGCCACCGAACTGCTGGCCGAGTGCGCGGCCGCGCACATCATCATGGAGATGGAGATCGGGGTCGTCGGCGGCGAGGAGGACGGGGTCGTCGGCGAGATCAACGAGAAGCTCTACACCACGCCGGAAGACGCGCTGGCCACCGCCGAGGCGCTCGGGCTCGGCGAGCGGGGCCGGTACATGCTGGCCGCCACGTTCGGCAACGTGCACGGCGTCTACAAGCCGGGGAACGTGAAGCTGCGTCCGGCCGTGCTAAAGGAGATCCAGGAGGCGGTGGGCCAGAAGTACGGCCAGGAGAAGCCGTTCGACCTGGTCTTCCACGGCGGGTCGGGTTCGGCGCTGGAGGAGATCAGGGAGGCGATATCCTACGGCGTGGTCAAAATGAACGTCGACACCGATACCCAGTACGCATTTAGCAGGCCGATCGCGGACCACATGTTCAAGAACTACGACGGTGTCCTCAAGGTGGACGGCGAGGTCGGCAACAAGAAGGCGTACGACCCGCGCAGCTGGGGCAAGGCCAGCGAGGCGGGCATGGCGGCGAGGGTCACGCACGCTTGCGAGGACCTGATGTCGACCGGCCACAAGCTGAGCTGAGCCGAAGGACACTCATGGAACGTCAGAACCTGCTCGGCGGACCGCCGCCTACTTACCTGCTCCCGGACGAGGAGGCGGCGGCCGCGATGCAGGCGGGTGTGGCGCCCGCGGAGGTCGCGGCGCGCTTCCCGACGTACTCGGCGGCCTGGGCCGCGCTGGCCGCCGCCGCGTT
>JBAUAY010000882.1:0-4178 GCA_049676235.1 Streptosporangiaceae bacterium | reverse complement strand
ACGCCAGCCCGCTCGCGCCGATCGCCAGCGCGAGCGCGACCGAGCCGGAGACCGGCAGCCCGGAGGCCGGCAGCGCGACGCTCAGCAGCACGGTTATCGCTACGTTGGCCGTCACGGCGGTCAGCAGGCCCGCGGTGAGCGCCGCCTGCCGGCCCACCACGGCGGAGCCCACCAGCTCGAGGCGGCCCGCCTCCTCGTCACCCCTGGTGTGCCTGATCACGATGAAGACCGTCATCAGCGCGCCGAAGATGGCCGCCCATATCCCGTACCGCCAGGTGGTGAGCGCGCCGATCGAGGATCCGTTCAGCCGGCCGTAGAGGAACCGGAGCGCGGGGTTGCCGCCGCCGGTCACCACGAGCTGGGCTCGCGCCGCCGCGGTCGGGTAGAGCTTTTTGAAGGTATAGGCGGTGGTGGCGACCAGCACGGTGATCAGGTAGACCCAGGTCGGCAGCATGATCCGGTCCCGGCGGAAGGCGAGCCTGGTCAGCGCCCCGGTGCCCGTCAGTCCGGTGCTTGTCAGTCCGGGGCCGGCCGCCCGGGCTTGAACGGTCATGCCCGGGCTCCCGGCCCAGTCCGTTCGGTCGAATAATGCCGCAGGAACAGCTCCTCCAGCGTCGGCGGCCGGCATTCCAGGGACAGGACGCCCACCGCGGTGAGGCGGGCCAGCAGGTCGTTCAGCGCGGCGTGATCCACCTCGCAGTGCAGCCGCGAGCCCTCGATATCCGCCGCGTGGACGCCGGGCAGGCCATCCAGGCTGACCGGTCCGGCCAGCTCGGCGTCGACTGTCGTCCGGGTCAGGTGCCGCATCTCGGCCAGGGTGCCGGTCTCGGCCGCCCGGCCGTCCCGGATGATCGTCACCCGATCCGACAGTGCTTCGGCCTCGGCCAGGATGTGGCTGGACAGCAACACGGTGCGGCCGTCGTGCCGCTCCTGGCTGACGCACTCGCGGAAGGCCGCCTCCATCAGCGGGTCGAGCCCGGCCGTCGGCTCGTCGAACAGCAGCAGCTCGGCGTCGCTGGCCAGGGCGGCGATCAGCGCCACCTTCTGCCGGTTGCCCTTGGAGTAAGCCCGTGCCTTCTTGGCCGGATCCAGGGCGAACTGCTCGATCAGCGCGTCTTTGCGCTTGGGGTCGATGACCGACTGCCGGCCTCGCAGCCTGGCGAGCAGGTCAATGATCTCGCCGCCGGTCAGGGCCGGCCACAGGGTCACGTCTCCGGGTACGTAGGCGAGCCTGGCGTGCAGGCGGACGGCGTCCCGCCACGGGTCGCCGCCGAGCAGGCTGACCTCGCCGCCGTCCTTGCGCAGCAGGCCGAGCAGGATGCGGATCGTGGTGGTCTTGCCGGCGCCGTTCGGGCCGAGGAAAGCATGCACCTCGCCGGTGCGGACGGTGAGGTCAAGGCCGTCGAGCGCCCTGGTCTGGCCGAACGACTTGCGCAGGGCGCGCACCTCGATCGCGTTCGTCATAAATTCAGCCTACACAAACTTTCACAAAATTATGAATATTCGAAATACGGTACTCTTTGCCCGGAGGTGAAACCACGATGCCCGATGGCTCAGGCTCGGCGACAGGACCGAAGGACCCCTTGTTCGGCTACATCGAGCGGTTCGCCTCCGTCCTGGTCGCCGCGGGTATCCCGCCCATGCCGGCCCGGGTCTTCGTCGCCCTCATGGTCACCGACTCCGGCCGGCTCACGGCCGCTGAGCTGGCCGGGATGCTGCGGATCAGCCCGGCGGCGGTATCCGGCGCGGTGCGCTACCTGATCCAGCTGGGCCTGGTGCACAAGGAGCGGGTGCCGGGATCGCGCCGGGACTACTACCGGATGCCCGACGACGTCTGGCACGACATGCTCAGGCTGCGCGACCAGGTCATGACCCGCTGGACGGCGCTGGTCCGCGAGGGCATCGACCTGGTCGGCCCGGACACCCCGGCCGGCGCCCGGCTGGCCGAGAACGCCGCCTTCTTCGAGTTCGTAGCCAAGGAACTCCCCGAGGTCCTGACCCGCTGGGATGAATACCGGGCCAGCCGCCCGGCCGGCCCGCGCTGACCATTACTCGCTTTGTCTGCGGTTTCGGGGGTTATAGCACCCAAAACTGCAGACAAATCGGTGCGGGCGCTCGAGGCGAGGGAGGCCGGCGGCTCGAGGTGGGGCAGGGCGGCGTCAGGCCTGGGGCACCTGGTCGTCGGGCAGGGTGAACTGGCCGCCCAGGTAGCGGAGCACCGGGTCATCCGCCGGGTCCGGCTCGCCTTGCTCGGCGATGATCTCGGCGGCGAAGGCCTCCGCGTCGTCCTGGGCCTGGTAGCCGAGCGCCTTCGCCTCGGCCAGCGAGACCCAGCCGCCGCGCGTATTGGCGGACACTCCGAAGATGACCCGGAATCCGGGCCGCTCGGCGGTCAGGCAGGCCTCGAAGAGCCGGCCCGCGTCATCGGGCGACAGCCAGGTGGACAGCATCCGCACGTTCTCCGGGCGCGGGAAGCAGGACAGGATCCGCACGCAGATCGCGTCCAGCCCGTACCGGTGGTGGTACATCGCGGCCAGTGCCTCGACGGCCGCCTTGGAGACGCCGTAGTTGGTGTCCGGCGCGGGAAAGGCGTAGTCGGGCACGGGAAAGGCCGAACGAGGGGTGAATCCCACCGCGTGGTTGGACGAGGCGAAGATCACTCGCGGCGCCCCGGCCCGCCGGGCGGCCTCGAACGTCACGTAGCTGCCGTTGACGTTGAGCTCGAGGATGCGCGGCCAGGACGCCTCGCCCGGGATCCCGGCCAGGTGGATGACGGCGTCGGCGCCCCGGCAGGCGGCCGTCATGGCGTCCAGGTCCGTCACCGACGCCTGGACGGCCTCCTCGGAAGGGCCGGCCGTCAGCGGGGCGATGTCGAGCACGCGCAGCGTACGTCCGGGCCGGGCCAGCCTCGGCCGCAACATCGACCCGACCAGGCCCGCGGCTCCGGTAATGACGATGACCGACACCCGTCAGCCCCCTTCGCACGGCCGGACCCGAGGCCCGGCGCACCGTCCAAGTAATGGCCCAGCTCATAACGGGCCTTCGATCCCGGCCCGGTTACAGACCGGTACCAGGTCATGTACGCACTCTTTTTATCAGTCAGTCCGGATCGTAGGCTCCTGTCCAAATGGGCTTGACACGGGGTTCGCTGACACTGCCTCGGATGAACGCTCACCGCATGGTGATTATCGCGGCAGCGCTCACAGTGGTGGTGGCCGCGGCGCTGGCCACCGCGCTCGCCGCCTTCGGCGGGCAGGCCTTGCCCCGCGCGGTCCGCCATGATCTGAGCGGTGCCAGCGGGACCGCTCTGGTCATCACCGGCAACGTCAACGCCAGCCAGGGCGCGCAGTACACGAGCCAGCTGCCGGGCATGATCTCCTCGGCGCTGGCGGGCACGCCGTTCGCCTTCTACCACGCCTACTGGTCCGATCCGCTGGGGTTCGTACCAGGCTCGCAGCCTGCCCCGCCGCCCAGCGCGGGCAACCAGTCGATCGCCGAAGCCGCCGTGCTCGGCGGCATCGCCGCGCACGCGGTGCTGACCTCTGGCCGCTGGCCCGGCGGGCCGACCAGCGGCCAGCCGCACGGGATCATCCCCGCGGCGCTGCCGGCTTCGGCCGCCGCGCTGCTGCACGTGACCGACGGCGACACGCTGCGGATGAAGGACCGGATATCGGGGCAGTATGTCCGGTTCCTGGTGACCGGCCTGTACCGGCCCAGGCAGGTGTCGTCGGAGTACTGGAACCTGAACGACATCGCGCTCACCGGGTCCAGCACGGCCAGCGGCTTCACCACCTACGGCCCGCTCGCCGTGCAGGCCGGGGCCTTCGCCGGGCCATCCGGGGCGCTGGCCGTCTACCAGGGTTCCTGGCTGGCCCAGCCGCAGACCGCGAGCATTCCCGCCCGCGAGCTCGGTACCGTGGCCGGGCGCGTGGACGCCCTGCGGCAGACCCTGCAAAATGCCGAGCAGCTGCCTGACCTCGCCCTCACCACCAGCCTGCCCTCGGTGCTCAACGGCACCGCGAGCAACCTGGACGTTGCCCGCTCGCTGCTGGCCATCAGCGCCGTCCTGCTCTCCCTGCTCGCCGCGGCGGCCCTGCTCGCGGTGGCTCGGCTGCTCGCGGGCCAGCGCGAGGGCGAGTCCGCGATGTTGACGGCACGCGGCGCCACCCGCTGGCAGC
>JBAUAY010000881.1:0-1620 GCA_049676235.1 Streptosporangiaceae bacterium | reverse complement strand
CTGGACCGCCGCGGCGTAGTCGGCATCGGTGACGGCGGCTCTTGCGGCCCGCTCCCATAGGTGGCCAGGATCGCGTTGTGTGTCAATGGCAGCATCGTTATCCTGGTCACGGTCCAGGAGCAGGCCGGCGGCGGCGGCGTAGCTGGCGACGGCCCGGCCGGGGGCACCGGTCCGCTCGGCACGTTCGGCCGCCCGGATCAGGGCGGCGATGGCCTGGCCGCGGATCTGGCCGATGTCCGGGCCAGCGGGAACGGCGTGCAGCGCGTCCAGGTAGTGCCGGGCGATCACGTCGGCGACTTCCTCGCCGTCGCTTGGGAACGCCTGCCGCAGATGCGCGGCCACGGCCAGATGGCGGACCTTGCGGTCCCGCCGGGAAAGCGTGTCGTAGGCGACCTGGCGCAGCAGGTCCTGGGCGAAGCCGTAGCTGCCCCGCTCGGGCGACAGCGGGTCCGCCGACACGATCAGGAGCTCGCGGCGCAGTAGGTCGGCCAGCCCGGCCCGCACAGCGTCCCCGTCCTGGCCGGACACTGCCATCAGCGCCTCGGCGGAGAAGGTGCTGCCCAGCACTGCGGCGTCGGCAACCAGCCGCCGCACCCGTGGGTCCAGGGCATCCAGCCGAGCGGCCAGCAGCGCGTGCAGGCTATCTGGCACGGCCAGCTCGCCGATGTCGCCGTCCAGCCGGTAGACCCCCTCAACCGGCTGCACGATGTCCCGGTCGATCAGGGAGCGGACTGTCTCCACCGCGAACAGCGGGATGCCCTGGGCGTGGGCAGTGATCCTCGCCCGGGCCGACCCGGGCATACCCGGCACCAGCGTGTCGACCAGCGCGTCCATCGAGGCGGCGTCCAGCGGGTCCAGGGTGAGGGTGACCCGGTTGCGCCCGGAGCCAAAGCTAGGACGGGCCTGATCCAGCTCCGGCCGGGCGAACACCAGGACGTACACAGGTAGGTCCCGGGACCAGTCGACCAAGTGGCCCAGGAAGTCCAGCAGCCCAGCGTCGGCGTGCTGGGCGTCCTCGACCAGCAGTACTACCGGCAGCTCGGCAGCCAGCCGCTCAAAGAACAACCGCCAGCCAGCGAACAGCTCGACCTGGCCGAGCACGGATCCGTCGTCGCCCGCCGCGGTCACCCCGAGCAGGCGCCCGAGCCGAGTGCCCACGTAGGCCCGCTCGGCCGGGTCAAGCACGAACCGGTCCAGGCCGGCGGCCAGCTTACCCGCGGCTACCGCGGCGGGATCCTCCTCGGCAATCCCCAGCCGCTGCCGGACGATCTCGGCCAGTGCCCAGAACGCGACACCTTCCCCGTAGGACAGGCACCGGCCGCGATGCCACCACACCTCCCCGGCCAGCCCGTCGGCGTACTTCTCAAACTCCCAGCCCAGCCGCGACTTGCCCACCCCAGCCTGCCCCGACACCAGCACCAGCCGCGGCACCCGCCGCTCGGCCGCCGCATGGAATAGTTCCTTAAGCGTCCGCAGCTCCGCGTCCCGCCCGGTCAGCGGCGCCTCCAGCCCGTCCACCCGCTGGGCCCCGCCCACCGCCGACAGCACCCGGGTCGCCCGCCACAGCCGGGCCGGCTCCGCCTTGCCCTTCAGCGCATGCTCCCCGGCGTCGGCGAACTC
>JBAUAY010000880.1:0-3129 GCA_049676235.1 Streptosporangiaceae bacterium | reverse complement strand
CGTGTCCGCGTGTCTCAGCAGCGCTTTGGTCAGCGCCACGTCGCCCGGGCGGCGTTCGTGCGGCAGCACGTTATGGCAGATGACGGCGGTGCGGGGGCGCCCGGGCTGGCGGCCGAGGCCGGCCATGACGGCCAGGTAGGGGGGCACCTGGAGCGGGGTCAGCAGGGCGAAGACCACCAGGTCCGCGGATCTGAGCCTGCGTCCCGCGGCGAGCCAGCCGTCCGGCCGGTACCAGGCCAGCCTGCGGTGAGTACGCGGGTAGGGTTCGCCCTCGGGTTCGTCGACGGTCTGCTGTCCCGGGTAGAGCCGCCGGGGGTACTGGGCGCGCCACGACTCGATGATGACGTCGTGGCCCGCGGCCGCCAGCCGGTGCGCGAGTTCGGTGGTGTGCCGGGCGCCGCCGCCTTTGTACGGGTGCGCCGGGCCGATCAGCGCGATCCTCACGTTCTCTGCCTATTCTCAGGCGCGGGAGCGGACGATGAGGTCGGCCAGCAGCGCCAGCGAGGCGAGGATCATGCCGGTCACGAAGATCAGCAGCGTGTCGTTGGCGAAGTGCAGCGGATGCACGACCAGGTCGTAGATGCCCTTGAGCACGCCGAGGCCGAGCAGGAACAGGGCCGGCGGCATCAGCACCTTGAGCGGGTTGAAGTACATCACCATGCGGAGCACCTGGAGCACGTACCGGTAGGCGTCGGAGAAGAAGTGGAACTTGGATCTTCCCGCGCGCTTGGCGTACTCGATCGGGACGTAGCGCACCTCGTGCCCGTTGGACAAGAACGCCAGGGTAATGGTCGTGACGCAGGAGAATCCGGGCGGCAGCAGCTTCAGGTAGGGCAGCGCGACCGAGCGCCGGAACGCGCGCAGGCCCGAGTTCAGGTCGGGGATGTCGGCGTTGGTCAGCCGTTCGGCGAGCTTGCGGACGAACCATTTGGCCGGCACCCGGGCGATCTTCAGGGTGCCTTCCTCGCTGGTTCGCGCGCCCACCACCTGGTCGATCACCGGGTCTTCCGCGAGCATGGCGATGAATTCGGGTATTTGCTCGTTCGGGTAGGTCAGGTCGGCGTCGGTCCAGACCACGATCTCGCCCCTGGCCTGCTGGGTGCCGATCCGGCGCACGGTGCCCGCGCCGCTGTTGCGCGGGAAGTGGATGACTTGGAGGTTCGGGAAGTCGGGCTCCGCGTGACGCAGCCGGGCCAGCGTCTGGTCGGTCGAGCCGTCGTCGATGGCGAGCAGTTCGTAACTGATCCCGCTCTTGTCCATGGCCCGGCAGATCCGCTCGACTTCGAGCAGCACGTGCTCTTCCTCGTTGAAGCAGGGCAGCACGATGGAGGCGTACGGGATCACCTGGTCCGGTGCCTGATGGTCCTGCCCGGGGAATGTGCTCACCCCCGGGGAGGATACTAGGCCGCGGCACCGCCTGGTGACGCGATGGCGGGCTCGGACATCCACACCGTGTAGTGAATGAGCCAGGTTCGGGTCGGCGGCGAGATCAGGTCGTGCGCCTCCTGGGTGGTCAGCAGGTTGACGACCTCGCGCGCGGAGGCGCCGTACGTGGTGAGTTCGGCCTGCTCCTGGGCGAGCAGCACCGGGCGCCGGCCGACCCCCTCGATGCCCTGCACCACGGCGCTGGTTTTTGCCTTGCTTGGGTTGGTGAGCACCGCCGCCGGGGTGTCGCAGATACCCCTGATCACCTGGGCGAACCGGTCGGCGGTGAGCGAGTCGAGGATGACCACCGACGCGTTAGGCCCGATCGCGGCGCACAGCCCGTTGACCGCGGCGAGCTCGCCCGCGCCGATGTTTCTGAATGCCATCCCGTGGGCGGTCAGGCTGTTTTTATTCGTAACCCCGAGATCGAAAGTGGTCAGCGCGGTCGGGATGAGCAGCGACGCCACGCAGCAGGAGGCCACCACGCTCGAGGTAACCCGGGTCCGGCCGAGCTGGGCCGCCTGGTCCTTGAGCCAGCTAGCCGTCCAGATGGCGGCCAGGATCAGGCCGGGCAGCACGAACGGGACCAGTCGCCGGCTCGCCCACGGCTGGTCCGGGGCCACCGCGGGCCGCCACAGCACGGTCACGATCACCCAGATCGCGATCATGGCAGGCAGCGCCCAGATCCGGGCCGCCGCGCTGGGATCCTTCCAGGTCAGCAGCGCTTTTGTGCACCGTCGGGCGAGGACCGCGAGGCCGAAGGCGCCGAGCAGCACGGCGGGCGCGCCGAGGTACCAGATCACCCAGTACAGGCTGTCCTCGTAGTACTGCCGCCGCCCGTTGATGGGCAGGTGCGCGAGCTTCTGCAGTTCGGCCACGTAGGCGATCGAGGTCGGGTCGGTTTCCCCGGCCACCGTCTGCACCAGCGGCCTGATGGCAAAGCCGATGAAAATGGCGACGGTCAGGGCGGCCGCCGCCGCGGGCAGCCAGCGCACCAGCCTTGTGGTCACGGGGCCGGTGAGTTTCTGCCGCAGCCTTTCCCGGGCCGCCGGGCTGGCGGTCAGCGCGACCCCGGCCACGGTGGCCAGCAGCACCACGGCGACGATCAGGGCGAGCGGGCGCAGCGACGGCGCCTCCAGGTCCAGGTAGGGACGGGACTTCAGGTAGCCGTCGGCCAGGCCATAGCCCACTCCGATCACCAGGCCGACGCCGAACGGGATGGCCTGCCGCCTTCTGGCCGCCAGCAATACCCCGAGGAACGGGACGGCCGGGAGGATGTCGCTGAGCCCGTCGATGCGGACCAGGATGGTCAGCCCCAGGGCGAGCCCGGCCAGCCCGGCCAGCACCTTGTCCTGGCCGGGCCAGTCCCCGCTTTTTTGCGTACGCCGGACCACCAGTGAGTCGGCCAGCAGGCACAGGCCGCCGAACAGCAGGACCTGGGCCAGCGGCTCGCTGAACGTGCCGCGGCTGGTGTACTGCTCGGGCAGGCTCAGCGCCAGGATGGCCGCGGCGGCCGGCGCCCACCTCGGGCCGACCAGCCGGCCGACCAGGCCGCCGAAGGCGAGCACCGCGCACCCGCCGATCAGCGGTGTGGTCACCAGCGCGGCCGGGATTACGCCCAGCCAGATCGCCGCCGCCAGGACGAGCGGCATCCCGGTCATGAACTGCGGCACGATCCCGGAGCCGCGCGGATAGTAGTTGGAG
>JBAUAY010000879.1:0-1837 GCA_049676235.1 Streptosporangiaceae bacterium | reverse complement strand
GATCAACGCCGAGCTGCTGGCCCGCAGGGAACTGCGGTAGCCGGTGAGCGCCGCCGTCCTGACCGGTCCCGCGCGGGCCGAGGCGGTCACGGCGCTGGCCAACATGACCATCTGCGTGCTGGGAGGCATGGATGAACGGCGAGCACAAGATCACGAGCAGTCACCAGGAGCGGGCAGCGGTCTTTCTTTTGGGGTCGCTGCCGAACGGCCAGGTCAGGGCGAGTCTGGTGTGTGGCCGACGTGGCTGACACGCAGCACGCCTGCCGTCACGGGTGCCGCTGGCTGGTGTCGGCCCGGTTCTGGCCGCGGCCGTTGACCGCGTTCATGAGCTCGCGGTTCATGTCCCGGGCGGCCTCGAGGTTTTCCGACAGTTCCCGGGTGTCGGCTTCAAGCCGGCCGACCTGCTGGCGTAGCCGGGCGTTGTCGGTCTCAAGGTCGGCGGCCCGCTCCTCCAGCCGGTCCATGACGGGACTGGCGGCACGGCCCCGGGCAATGTCGGAGGTGGTGGCCAGGTCGCGGGCAAGCCGGTCGCGCAGCTGGGCGAGTTCCCCGGTGAGCCGGCGATTCTGTTCCCTGGCGTTGGCAAGGTCGGCGCGCAGGCTTGCCTCGGTGATAAGTGAGCGGGAAGGAAGCCGCGCGGCGCGGTCCGCGCCGGCCTGGCGCTGACGGTCGCGTGCCCCGGCGATCCGGGTGAGCAGGTCGTTGTCGGCGTAGAGCAGGGAGACGGAAACCCCGGCGCGCCGAGCGACGGAGGGGAAGCTTATCGGATCCCCGGCCTCGGCCATCGTCTCGATAGCGGCCAGCGCCTGGCGGCGTTTGGCCTGGCCGTCGCGGCGTCGCGCCCGCCGCAGGGCGGCGGAGTTGTCGGTCACGGCTGGTCCTTCCTGCGGGTGGGCCCGAGAGTGACCGGGACCAGGCGGCGGGCGCGGCGGACGGCGGCTGAGGCCTCCTCCAGGACCGCGCGCTGTCCGGCGGGCAGATGGTCCAGTGCCGCCTCGTGCGTGCGGATATGGCTGGTGATGATGTCGAGCTGGCGGGTAACGTTCTCGGCTGCCCAGTCGGCGGCGCCGGCGGCGAGCATTGCTTCCCGTTCGCGGCGCAGGTCGTCGGCGTAGCCGCGCAGTTCGGGCAGGAATGACGGGTCGGACTCAAAATGCGGGCAGCCGGCGCACTGGTATCGGATCGGGCAGGCGCCGCCGCCGGCGCGCACGTTGGCCGGCTCGGCGCACTTGCCCATGGGAACCGCGACCCACGACAGCTCCTCGCGCAGTTCCGCGGCGCGCGAGGGCGGCCCGGTTACCGGGCGGGCGGTGCCGCGGTTGTCGATCGTGTGCCGGCTGAGCAGCTCCATCGCCGCCCGCTTCCTGGCCTCGCCAACCGAGTAGTAGCCGAGGGTTGTGCTCAGCGAGCGATGGTCCATCAGGTCCCGGAGCACCGACGGCGCTACTCCCTCATCCGCCAGCGTCTGGGCATAGGTGTGCCGGAAGGCGTGCGGGTGAACGCCGCGCCGGTCGAACCCGATCGGCTCACCGTCGTCGCCGGTCCCGGCGGCGTCGAGGCGGGGGACGCCGGTCACCCAGGCTCGCAGCCACATCAGGATCTGGTGTCCGGTCAGATGGGCGCGCCCGTCGGTGTTCTTGTTCGCCCGCGGCAGCAGCCATAGCTGCTCGCGCGGGGTCTGCGGGAAACGGCTGGCCACCCAGGCCTGCTGGGCGCGGATCGCCTCGACCAGGGCCGTGTCGGCTAGCGGCAGCCGCCGCCCCATCCGGGCCGCCTTGTGGTTGTCGTAGACGAGCACGGGTTTGCCGTGCTCGTCTATGTCGAGGCAGTCCAGGTG
>JBAUAY010000878.1:0-2753 GCA_049676235.1 Streptosporangiaceae bacterium | reverse complement strand
GCCCCGGGCTGAGCAGCGCGGCCCGCAGCCGCGGCAGCCACCGGCCGGCCACGCCCGCCGCCAGGTACCTGGTGAAGCTGGCCAGCGCGTCGTATTCCGGCCCGTCGTGCAGCACGAGCAGCGACAGCGGCTCGTCGTCCGGCGCGTCGGCGGGGGCCCACGTCCGGACCGGCAGCACGTCGCCGAGCGAGGCGACAGGCACGTCGAAGGTCTCGTCACGGCCGGCGCCAGCGGGGGCCGTGAGCCAGCCGGGCGGCCGGTAGCAGGGAAATTCCACCACACTTTTCGGGCCGAACGCCCCGGGTGCTTGCCTCGGATTCCCCGGATCGGTCATCGTGGCCGTGTGCCCGTCCGGGTAACGAAGCTCGAGCAGGTATTCCATCCGTTTCACCGGCGGCAGGCCGACGGCCAGCCGCCAGCCGTCGCCGTCACGGTGAAAGTCAAGCTGGTCGCCGGGGATGCGGACATCCTGGCTCAGGCGCACGCCGGCCAGCCGGTGCCCGGGATCGGGTACCCGGAAGATCGCGGTCGTGCCGTCAACCCAGGCACCCGCGGCAGGCGCCACTCCCGGTTCACCGATCACTCGCACATGGTGCCTGTTCCGCACCGGAGATGACAACAGCAAGCTCACGAACGCGGGCGCGACGGTGATCTGCGACGGTCCCGCTGACCTGCTCGCCCGTTTTCCTGCGGGCTGGCCCGGATCACCAGCATCGTGACGTCGTCCACCAGGTTGCCCTCGGTAAAGTCGTTCATGGCCTGGCGCATCGACGCCACCAGCTGGTCGGGCGGCAGGCCGGCCAGGCCGGCCAGTTCATCGGCCATCCGGTCCTGGAAATAGGTGTGGTCCGGGCCGCGAGCCTGGGCCACCCCGTCGGTATAGAGGAACAGCACGTCCCCGGCGTCCAGGACCAGTTCCTGCGTGGCGGGCTCCGCGTCAGGGAAGAGCCCGAGCGGAAGGCCGCCGCCGCCCATCATCCGGACCCGGCCGTCCGACCGCAGCACCGCCGCGGCCGGGTGACCAGCGCTGCCCACCACGACCCGCAGCTTGCCGTCCTGCCAGGTCAGGTGGGCGATGTTGGCCGTGACGAACCCGCCGTCGAGCGCGAGGTCTTCGGCCAGCACGATCTCGTTGGCGCCGGCCAGCACCTCACCGGGGTCGGCGCAGCGACGGGCCAGGACACGGATCGCGTACCGGGCCGCAGCCGTCACGGCGGCCGCCTCCTCGCCCATGCCGCAGACATCGCCGACGGCCAGGCCCCAGCCATCTAGAGTCTGGTAGACGTCGTAGAAGTCGCCGCCGACTTCCGGGTCCTCGGCGGCGGCCAGATACATCGCCGCCATCTCCACGCCGGGGATTTCCAGCCGCCGTCTCGGCACCAGACTGGCGTGCAGCGCTTCCACGGTGTCGGACCGGCGCCTGAACATCCGGTTGACCCGGATCGCCAGCGCCATCTGCTCGCCGAGCTCGGTCACCAGGGCCAGGTCGGCCACCTTGAAGTGGCCGTCCTTGGTCCGCCGGACCAGGGTCAGCACGCCGTACCGGTTCTCCCCGTCCGTCAGCGGCACGGACAGCACGGAGGTGGCGTCCAGCTTGATCAGCAGCGGCTCGCCGTCCAGGCTCGAGCCGAGAGCGTCCGCGTCCTCGGCGTGGGCGATGAGGGCCGGGTGCCCCGATTCGTGCACGGCGCACGGCACGGATCCGGGCGGCGGGTCGACGGCGGCCACGGCACTGGTCAGCTCGGCAAGGCCGGGGTCGTCCGGGCCGATGGCGAACTGCCGCCGCACTCGGTACCTGCGCTCCATGTCCACGATGACCCAGGCGTTGAGCTCGCGGGCGATCAGGCGCGCGCTCCGCTGCAGGGTCCTCGACTCGCTGAAGCCCTCGTTCTCGAGCAGCAGCCTGGCCACCGCCGTGACCAGGTCGAGCCTGCGGGTGATGGCTTGCACACCCGACAGCCGGGAACCGCCCGTGCTCTCCGCTTTGGTCTCTTTGGCCTGGGCCTGGGCGGCGTCGTCATCGGCGGGCGAACGGGCGTCGGCGTCGCGTACCGCGATCAGCAGGGGATCGGCGTCGTCCGGGTTACCGCGGACCCCGATCCGCCCGATGACAAGCTCGCACGACACCAGGCCGTCCGCGGCGATCAGGCTGCACCGGATGCGTCGCTGCTTACCAGTCCGGCCAACGGCCGTGAGCTGGGAGTTCACCGCCGCACGTGACGGCAGGGCGACGAAGGCGGTGAACGGGCGGCCGGTCGCGTAGCCGGGCTTGGCGCCGATCAGATCACCCGCGGACCGGTTGACCCGCTGGACCGTGCCGTCGCGGGTGAGCAGCAACAGCGGAACGGGCGCCTCGGCGAACACCGCGCGCAGCAGGCTGCGTTCGGCGTTGTCGGTGCCGGCCGGCTGGCTCTCGGTGGGCGGCCGACGGCCCGGCTCGCTGGGTGATGCCCCGGCCGCCCGGAGCAGGTCTATGGCGCCTTCCAGCTCGGTGAACACGGCATCGAGCACGTCGCCGGGCTCGGCGCCCGTCGACCTGGCGGCTTGCCGCAGTGCGGCGTATCGCGCCTCCAGCTCGGTGAGCTGGTCAGACCCTAGCGCTTCGGTCATGTCGTTATCCGCGGGTTCCGGCGGACCGCGATCATCGCGACGTCGTCCTCCCGGGGGCCGAAAATGGACATCAGGTGATTGCTGAAGGCCTCCACCTCGGCGCCGCTGACTTCCTGGGCGGCGACGCGCAGCTTCTCCAGGTT
>JBAUAY010000877.1:0-11775 GCA_049676235.1 Streptosporangiaceae bacterium | reverse complement strand
AGGCAGCGTCGGCCGAGGAGGTGCCGGCCGCCGCGGGGGCCGACTGACCGGCGGCACCAGCCCGCGCCGGGCCCGCGCCGCGGCGGTTGCGGGATTTCTTGGCCACGACACCACGGTATCCGTTCTGTGCCGTGGCGCTGTCAGCGGGCCATAATAGGAGCTCTGACCCCGGCCGCCGGCCGTAACATTCGTGAAACACACCAGACACGGCGCAGAAATTGCCGGCGGCTAACATCCAAAGCGCGTGCCTGGAGAACCGAAAGCGTGCCCTGTACCCGGGAGGGTTGATGTTCAGCAGTGCCGAGGAGGTCCTCCGCTTCATCGCGGAGGAAAACGTGGAGTTCATCGACGTCAGGTTCTGTGACTTGCCTGGAACGATGCAGCACTTCACCGTGCCCCGCGTGTCGTTCAGTGAAGACGTCTTCACCGACGGTCTCATGTTCGACGGCTCGTCGATCCGCGGGTTCCAGCAGATCCACGAGTCCGACATGCAACTGCTGCCGGACCCGAGCACCGCGGTGATAGACCCGTTCCGCACGCGCAAGACGCTGAACCTCACGTTCTTCGTGCACGACCCGCTGACCGGAGCGCCCTACAGCAGGGACCCGCGCAACATCGCCCGCAAGGCAGAGGACTACCTGCGCGGCACCGGCATCGGCGACACGGCGTACTTCGGCCCCGAGGCCGAGTTCTACATCTTCGATTCGGCGCGCTTCTCCACCTCCGCGAACGAGGGCTACTACCACATCGACTCGGTGGAAGGCGCGTGGAACAGCGGCAAGGACGAAGACGGCGGCAACCTCGCCTACAAGCCCAGGTACAAGGGCGGCTATTTCCCGGTGCCGCCGATGGACCACTTCGTGGACCTCCGCTCGGAAATGACCAGTAACCTGCTCGCCTCCGGCATCCAGGTCGAGATGCAGCACCACGAGGTCGGCACCGCGGGCCAGGCGGAAATCAACATGCGGTTCAGCTCTCTGCTCGCGCAAGCCGACCGGCTGATGCTCTTCAAGTACATCATCAAGTGCACCGCCCAGGCGGCCGGCAAGACCGTGACGTTCATGCCTAAGCCGCTGTTCGGTGACAACGGCAACGGGATGCACTGCCACCAGTCCATCTGGAAGGACGGCTCGCCGCTGTTCTACGACGAGGTCGGCTACGCCGGACTGTCGGACCTCGGCCGGTATTACATCGGCGGCCTGCTCAAGCACGCGCCCTCGCTGCTGGCGTTCACCAACCCGACCGCGAACTCCTACCACCGGCTCGTGCCCGGCTTCGAGGCCCCGGTCAACCTGGTCTACTCCCAGCGCAACCGCTCGGCCTGCGCCCGCATCCCGATCACTGGCACGAACCCGAAGGCCAAGCGCGTCGAGTTCCGCGTCCCCGACCCGTCCTGCAACCCGTACCTCGCGTTCGCTGCCATGCTGATGGCGGGCCTGGACGGGATCAAGAACAAGATCGAGCCGCCCGAGCCAGTGGACAAGGACCTGTACGAGCTGCCGCCAGACGAGGCGGCCGCCATCCCGCAGGTGCCCGGCTCCCTCGAGGCGGTACTCGCTAACCTGGAGACCGACCACGCCTACCTCACCGAGGGCGGCGTGTTCACCGACGACCTGATCGAAACCTGGCTGGACTACAAGCGGACCGTCGAGCTCGACCAGCTTCGGCTGCGCCCGCACCCGCACGAGTTCGAGCTCTACTACGACTGCTGACGGCAAAACGGGTCGTGACCTGCGCCGTTGTGCGGGGATGTTTACCGCTGTTCCGTGTCTGTTCCGCCCGGGCGGCGATGACGGCATCCACCACGGCGCGGGTCGACTCATCCCGGTCGGGCCAGATGTGGCCGTAGGTGTCGAGCGTGGTCTTGGCGCTGGCATGGCGCAGGCGCGTCCGCCGCTGGAGCGACAGCTGGGCCTACACCGAGGCGAAGACAGGTGTCGTCCTTGACATCCTGGAACAGGCCGAGGACTGGGCAGCGGCCAGCGGCCGCGCGCCACTATAAGCATCAACGGACGTCCAGGCGCGCACTAACGTGTCACAAGTCGGGCCGCGAAGGCATCGCGCCCGTCATCCGCGAGCACGACGAAACCGAACTCATCGACTAAGGCCGCGGACACCCTGCGCAGCTCTATCTGCGTTGAGTGCCGAATTGAGCCGGATTTAGAATCAAGCGGCGTCGCTGCGCGGCGCTGGGCCCTGCGCTCCCCGCGCCGTCCCTCCGAGCGGCGGATCTGACCTGGCACGGTTGCTCGGCACACTTGCTGGTGCCTGCCGGGGGCCGGATTTCGCCGAACGCTAATTGCCGCGTGCCCTACTCCAGGCAGGGCAGGCTTGCGGTCAGAAGGTCCGTCGCAGGCTCCAGCAGAACAGGCCGCGCGCATCCCTGTGTAGCTGCTTGTGCCACCCGGGCGGAGGAGAGGCAGGGTGACGCAGTGCCGGTCGCCGGACAGGATGCGATAAGCGCACCTCACCGGTTCGGCGGCGTGCTGTGGCAGCGGAATTTCCGGCTGCTATGGGTGGGCGAGTCGATCAGCGCCATAGGCAACGCCATGGCGGTGGTGGGGGTGCCGCTGCTGGCGGTCGAGTCCCTGCATGCCAGCACCTTTGTCGTGGCGGCGCTGACCGCGGCGGCGTATCTGCCGTGGCTGGTCATCGGCCTGCCCGCCGGGGTCTGGGTGGATCGACTGCCGCGCCGCCCGCTGATGATCATCTGCGATGTGGTTTCGGCGCTGCTGTACGCGAGCCTGCCCATTGCCGCGTGGCTTGGTGCGCTCACCATCGGCCAGGTCGTCATCGTCGCGCTGGCCGCTGGCAGCTGCAATGTTTTCTTCTCCACCGCCTACCGGGCCTATCTGCCGTCACTGGTCACGGCGGCGGACCTGATCGAGGGCAACGCGAAACTGCAAGGCAGCATGTCCGTGGCCAATATCTGCGGCCGGGGCGCCGCCGGGATCGTGGCGCAGGCCGTGGGATACGCTGCGGCGCTGCTGTTCAACGCGGCGAGCTTCCTGGTCTCAGCGGCATGCCTGCTGCTGATCCGCACCGGGACACCGCCGCATGAACCAGTGCCGCGCGATACCGTCAGGGCGGAAATCTCGGCGGGCATCCGGTTCATCGCCCGCGACCGCTTCCTGAGGCCGCTGACCATCTATCCCGCGGTCTCGAATCTGGCCTACAGCGGCAGCACCGCGCTGGTCGTCGTCTTCCTGATCCGGGTCGCCGGGTTCGGCGCGGCAGCGGTCGGGCTGCTTATGGCCTTCGCCGGGATCGGCGGGCTGCTCGGCGCAGTGACCGCCCGCCGCCTGGCCCGGCGGCTGGGAACAGCCCGCACGCTGTGGCTCAGCGCCCTGGGCACGGGACTGTTCGGCCTGCTCATACCGCTGACCGCAACCGGCCCCCGGGCTGCCTGCTACGCCATCGGATCAGCGGTCGTGGCGGCCGGGATCATTATCTTCAACACCATTGCGAGCAGCTT
Source organism: Streptosporangiaceae bacterium (assembly GCA_049676235.1). GTDB lineage: Bacteria > Actinomycetota > Actinomycetes > Streptosporangiales > Streptosporangiaceae > Palsa-504. The sequence continues at coordinate 8,300 of JBAUAY010000877.1, read as the reverse complement.
CCGGCAGACCTACTGCCCGCCGTCCATGCTCGGCCGTATCACCGCGAGCATGAGCTTCCTGGTCTTCGGGTCCATCCCGCTCGGCGCGCTGCTCGCCGGAGCGCTCGGCGACACCCTGACCGTCCGCGCCGCCCTATGGGTAACCCTCACCATCTACGCCCTGTCCGGCACGCTCCTGCTCACCCCCGTCCTTCGCACAGAGAGGGACCTCCCCAGCCAGGCCGCAGCAAGCTAGATCAGCGTACGCGGGCAAGGGTCCTGGCGGGGCTCAGGTTCCGGGATGGTCCGCGGGGGCTGCCGTATCAGCCTACGTTCGCCCGGTCGTTGTCCGCTGTCGCATTAGGCAGCCTGAAGGACGAAGAACAGGAAGCACAGGAAAGTCGTCCCTGAAGGGTCCCTAAATACCTCGGCAAAGACCTCGGGGAAACGCTCACGGGCGCCTGCTGCGGTGGGCGGTTCGCTGATGACGGCTATCCGGAAGCCTGCCTCGGTGAAGGCAACGGTCATCGCGTGCAAAGGCCGGTGCCAATAGGTCAGCACGGCGTTCTGGCCGCTGAAGGTGTATTCCTCGGAGTACTCGCGGGGCGTGAAGTAGTCAGCATCGGGATACTGCAACTTGTAACCGAAGGGGTGGTTGACTGCCACGATGAGTCGGCCGCCGGGCGTCAGCACGCGCTGCAGTTCGGTGAGCGGTGCCTTCCAGTCCTCCAGGTAGTGCAGGACCAGGCACACGATGGCATCGTCGAACGCGCCGTCAGAGAACGGCAGAGGACCACCGCCCAGGCCGGCCCGATGCAGGGCCGCGCCCTCACCGAGCCGCTGCCGGGCGAGCTCCAGCATCTTTGCGCTGGGATCGACGCCGGTCACGATGGCCCCCCGGTCGCGCAGCGCCGCGAGCAGGGGGCCGGCGCCGCAGCCGACGTCGAGGATCCGCCGCCCGCCCACGTCCCCGGCCAGGTCAAGGATTGCCGGCCGCGCGTAGTAGCCGTTGAGGAGGTTGGACTCAGTCTCGGCCGCGTACGCCTCGGCGAAGCTGTCGTAGTCGTTGGCTACGGCCTGCTCGGCAGGCCTAGACGAGTGCTCAAGATCAGAAGCCATGCGGCCAATCCTGGCACGATTGACATTTATCGGAATTACATCCGGGCCACACACCGGCTGCTCACCGGATGGCTACCAAAGGACCAACCGGCCCGAAAGGCCGGGCAGTCAGGTTGATGGGCGGACCTCGCCGCTGGTCGGCTGGGACGGCAGGGATGCCGCGCACATCGCGTCACGCCATCCCACAGAGCACGTGCTGACCGGACGGCGACGCTTCCAGGCAACCAATTCCGTCCGGACCGGAGAGGCCAGATCGTTACCTGGCATAAGGCCGTTTGATCACAGGCGGTCCGTGAAGGAGGGGGAACGTATGACCCTGCTACTGCGGACCAAGGGCGGATGCGAGTTCGATCCGGAGCACCTACTCGACATGTTCAGCGGGCAGCGGCAACGGTTCGTCACGATCCTGCGGGGATTTGGTCCCGACGAGTGGGCAGCCCCGACCCGGTGCACCGCCTGGTCGCGCAGGACGTGGTCCGCCACCTGTGCGACAACAATATGAAAGCCGCAGCCGTCGAGCCGGGTGACCAGATGCTCGACATCACCGCTGGTTATGACCTGAGAACCACGCCTCGTGAGTTGCTGGCAGCATCGGCCGGTGAGTCATCCGATGCCACTTTCGGCCGTTTTGTGGCGACGACCGAAGAACGGTTCGCTCGTGACTGTGCCCGGCTCGGCCAGGGCCTAAGGTTCGACGTCCGCATGCCGTACGGGCCGATGGACTGGACGATTCGCGTGCTGCACGGTTTCTGGGATTCGTGGCTCCACGAGCGGGATGTGCTGCTCGCCCGGGGCATTGAACACCCCGCAGACGGCGACGCAGCCGTCTATGCGGCCGCTTACGGGTTGTTTATCGCTGCCGCCGTCGCGTCGGTATTCGGTGCGCAGGTGCAGGAGAAGCTGACGCTCAGCGGTGACGGCGGCGGCGTTTTCGAGCTGGACAACAGCGATGGCGTCACGCTCACGGTCACCCGGGGGACCACTGCGGGGCCGCCCGCAGCCGAGGTCACCGACGCGCTCGCTGGCCGCGCGCCGGTGGCCACCGTGCTCGGCGATCTGCCAGCCGACTCGCGTGCCGCCCTGTCGGGTTTGGGGGACTTCTTCCACACGCCTGCCGAGCCGAGCGCGACCTGATACAGATCCTGAGCATTACGCCTTCGAGGTGGGCTGCGCAAGGACCCGGAAGGCCGCAGACCCGGACGTCCAGCGATACCTTTGCCTGGTCAGCGAGACGCGCCAGAACGTGAGAGACAGGGGAGACGCGTCGTGTGACTCATAACCCAGCGACGGCCGGCACGCCACTGCGGGGACGTCCAGGCATCATGTGCGCATGAAGCGTGTGGTGATCCTCGGCCGCGGCGGCACCGGAAAGTCCACCCTGTGCCTTCAGGCTGCGCCGCCTGCGTGTCCGGGATCTGCCCCACGGCCGCCGGGCGGCAGGTTCATGTGTGCCCTGTTGCGGCTAGTTTCTCCTTATGGCTGGCGACGTGGAGCTTGAAGTCGGGAACCGGTCGGTGCGGATCTCTAACCCGGACCGGGTGTACTTCCCGGCCCGGGGCGAGACCAAGCTCGACCTTGTCCGCTACTACCTGTCGGTCGGCGATGGCATCGTGCGCGCGCTGCGCGAGCGACCCTGCATGATGCACCGGTTCCCATCCGGAGTCGCGGGCGAGAAGGTGCACCAGAAGCGGGTTCCGCATGGCGCGCCGCCGTGGCTGGAGACGGTGCGGGTGCACTTCCCGCGCTATGGCCGGCACGCCGACGAACTGTGCGTGACCGAACTGGCCAGCGTCGTGTGGGCGGTGCAGATGTCCACCGTGGAATTCCACCCCTGGAACTCCCGCCGGGCCGACACCGAACGGCCGGACGAGTGGCGCATCGACCTGGATCCCATGCCGCGCTGCGAGTTCGCCACCGTGCGCCGGGCCGCCCGCATCGTGCACGAGATACTCGACGAACTCGGGATAGCCGGGTGGCCCAAAACCTCGGGTGGCAATGGCCTGCACGTTTACGTCCGGATCGAGCCCAGGTGGGGTTTTGCCGACCTGCGGCGGGCCGCCCATGCCTTCGCCCGGGAAGTCGAACGCCGGGCGCCGGGTGAGGTGACGACCACCTGGTGGCGCAAGGACCGCGACCCCACCGTGGTCTTTGTCGACTACAACCAGAACGCCCGCGACCACACGATCGCCAGTGCCTACTCGGTGCGCGGCGTGCCGGAGGCGACCGTGTCCACCCCGATCACCTGGGACGAGATCGACGACGTGGACCCACGCCAGTTCACCATCGCCACGGTGCCCGCCCGCTTCGCCAAACTCGGCGACCTGCACCAGGACATCGACGGCTCCGCCCACTCGCTGGACACCCTGCTGGAATGGGCAGAGCGCGACGGCCTCGACTGAAGCCAGGCCAGCCCCGGCACACATCCGGCGGCGTCGCGCCGTCGCCGGGCTCACGCTTCAACTGAAGGTTACGGCCCGGCGCTGCTGGGCCTCTACCCCCGTGGCCGAGCCCGCTGTCACTCCCGCCTGAACTAGGAGCCAGCGTGCGCGCAGCGCGGTTCTAGCCCGCTAGCTCGCCTATGCCCGGGTGCAGCAATACGACTGGCTCGCCCGGACCGCCGGTGTCTTCCGCCCAGACGGTGCCGCCGTCGACCTTGACCATCGTCTCCATGTCGTTCATTCTGGCCGCCGGCGGCGGCGCCGGGAAACTCATTAAGGCGGACGTAGAGCCGGGCCGCCGCCAGGGGCAGGCTCGGGGGTGGACGATGAGGTTCCGTGACGGTCACACTTGGCGATCTGAGCGGACAGCTCGTTGTCAGGCCACTCAATCGCGATATAGCTTGGCTGCATGGACGTACGGGCACGCGAGGACATCGCCGCGGCGGCGGCCGTGCATACCGAGCTCGGCCAAGCCTACGACGGCGCCGTGGCCGAGGGACTGGTCGAGAGGATCAGCTCGGAGATCGACAAGCAAGTAGACGCGAGGCTGGCACAGCGGGGCATCCAGCCCAGCGTGGCCGCCTGGACGAACCTCGCCATGGGCCTGGGCTCAATCGGGCTCGGCATCGGCGCAACAGCCGTGACGCTGCATTCCTGGCCGTCCAGCGGAGTCGCACCCAAGGCAGTACTCGATCTGGGCTCATTCCGGGCGTCCCTGCTGACAAGTACCAGCTCGGTGAGTACCGCCCAGGTGATCATTATCGTGCTGACCTGGGTCGTTATCGCGGTCGTCAACATCGCCTACGCCCGCCGCCGTCTAGGTCGGCTCTAAGCGATACAACCACGCCACGCCCAGTCCGGAGTAAGCCAGGCGGACGGCGCCGCGGCCGCCTCCGGTTTACAGGAACTGACCGGGCGAGTTATCCGAATCGTCGTTCCAGACCACCGCCACGACCTCATTCGGGTCGATCACGGCCCACCCGGTCTGGCGCCTAAGTTGGACCAGGCCGTCCGGGCGAACCTCCACGCCGGTCAGCTTCTTGTTCTCGGCCACCGGGAAGGCGACCGACCCGATCCTGCTGACGAGCATGGAAATCACCCCGGACTTACCGATGAGGGGCTCGAGCAAGACGCGCATCGTCTCGCCGGTCATGAACCATCACCTCCAGGTATCACTACGAGCATCATGCCCTGCGACAGGACAGCAGCATGCGCGAGCCCCGGTGATCAGGTCCGGGGCCAGGCCGCGAACCGCTCCCGGAGCCTGACGACATCCCGCGGGCCGAGACCGTAACGAGCGAAGACCCCATCGGGCATCCGGTCCAGCTGTCGGCCTGCATCAGCGAAGTCACGACCCCCCAGGCCGGGATCCAGCCGCTGGGCGAACCCGATCAGCTGCTCCACGTTGTAGTGCTGCAGAGCGGCCGCCGTATCAACGAAATCGCGGGGCTCTACGCGACTCGCGAGGGCGCACACTTTCCAGCCGGCTAGGTCCTCCAAGTCGAGAACCGGCCCGACGTCCATGGTCACCGGACCGTGGTTCCGGCCGAAGTGGGCCATCTGGAGCACGGTCTCCTGCCCGCCGGGAGCGGTGATGATCCACTCGGCGAGCCCCTCCCCCATCCCGGCAAAGAGGTCCTGGAGGCCGTCGGCCTCATCGCGGCGCTCGGCCTGGAAGCCCGCTTCGTGCAGGGCGTCTTCCACCGCCTGGGCGGCGGCGACCACGCCCGCCTCCTGGTCGCTGAACAAGTCGACGTCTTCGGTGGGCCTGTCGATGAGCCCGTGCGCTATCAAAGCGTTCCCGCCGGCCAGCGCGAAGCCGTGCCGGGCAGCCGCGTGAAGGGCGATGGTGGCCACCTCGCGCTGCAGTTTGTCGATCGGCATCAGGCGGCAGGGGCCGACGCCGCCGGTCGCAGCTCCGGGTGCCGGTCCTCCCATGCCTGGCGCACGCCCTTGGGAAGGTACAGCTCCGGCCACAGTGCGATCAGCATGTCACCGTTCAGATAGGCGAGATCCTCGGTGCTGCCGGCCTCCCGGAGTACGACCTGGTACATCCAGGGCAGCATGCCGGCCTCATCCAGGTCGAACGTGCGGTCGGGATACCAGAACAGCCAGATCGGCAGCTCGACGGTGCCCCCAGTGGACCCCTTCAGGTCCGTTAGGCTGGCAGCGACCACAGCGTGGCGCCCGGGACGGGACTGATACCGGACCCGGGACACGTCGGCTGGCGTGGTGACCATAGGCACAGGGTACACCCCCGGTCAGCCGGTGTCGAATATACGATCGACTTCCGGATCCGGCGGCTTTCAGCGGCGGGCCTCGTGCGGGCCCATCCACACCGACACGTTACCGCGCGACGTGAAACCCTCAAGGCATCGGAACGGAGGTGCCGCATTGCCCGCAGCCCTGCCCGTCGTCCGCGCGGCGGTCCCGGCGGATGCCGAACCCGTCGCCGCTATCTTCGCGCATTACGTCGCGACCAGCGTGGCGACGTTCGAGGAGGTGGCGCCGACGGCCGCGGACTGGCAGCGGCAGCTCGACGAGCTGGCCGCGCGGAACCTGCCCTTCCTGGTGGCGGAGGCCGACCGGGACGGGGCCGTCTGCGGGTTCGCCTACGCCAGCCCGTGGCGGCCTAAGCCGGCCTACCGGCATACGGTCGAGGACACGGTGTACCTCTCCCCCGGCCATACCGGCTGCGGGATCGGCAGCGCCCTGCTCGGCGGGCTGCTGGCCGGATGCGCTGCCGCCGGCGCACGGCAGGTCATCGCGGTCATCGCGGACACCGGCAGCGACGCGTCGGCGGCACTGCACCGCCGGTTCGGCTTCACGCAGGCGGGCCGCCTGGCCGGCGTCGGCCGCAAGCACGGCCGCTGGATCGACACCGTGCTGATGCAAAAAGAGCTGGGACCGGGCCGTTGAGCACCGCGTTCACCGCCGGGGAACAGAACTGGCATGCACGCCTGGGGAAGCTGAGGGATGTGGTGCGTCAGGAAGTCGTGGCGAGACAGCTGGACCGGGAGCTGCCACCGGCACCCGTTCGGATCATAGATCTGGGATGTGGCCAGGGGACGCAGGCCCTCCGGCTGGCGCGGCGCGGGTACGAGGTGACCGGGGTCGACGCCTCGCCCGGCCTGCTGGCCCGGTTCGAACGGGACCTGGCCGCCGAGCCGGCCGGGGTCCGCGGCCGGGTGCGGGTCGAGCACGGCCTGATCGAGGATTATGCCGAACGGAGCTGGGTTTCTCCCTTCCCGGCGGTGCTTTGCCACGGTGTGCTGATGTACTCGGCGGATCCTGACCCAGTGCTGAGCGTCGTCGCGCGGATGACGGCCCCGGGCGGTCTGGTGTCATTGCTGGTCCGCAACGGGGACGCGCTGGCCATGCGGCCGGGGTTGCTCGGTGACTGGGCGGCGTGCGCGGAGGCGTTCGACTCGGACCGCTACCCGAACCGGCTCGGGGTCACCGCCCGGGCCGACCGGCTCGCCGATCTGTCCGGCCGGCTCACCGGTCACGGCCTGCAGGTCACCGCCTGGTACGGGGTCCGGGTCTTCACCGACGCCAACCCCGATGACGCCGAACCTCCGCCGGACCTGCAGACCCTGCTGGACTGTGAGGAGCGGGCCGGACGCACCGACCCCTACCGGCAGGTGGCGGCGCTGCTGCACCTGTTCGCCCGGCGCTCTGGCTAGAGAACCTTCTTCATCTGCTGGGCGGTCACCTGGTAGCCGAGGCTGTCGTACAGGCCGCGGGCGACCGTGTTCTGGCCGTGGACGTTGAGTCCGACCGAGGTCATGCCCCGCGCCGCGGCCTCCTGCTCGGCCAGCAGCATGGCCTGCCGGCCGTACCCGTGGCCGCGGAATTCCTCGTCGACCTCGACGTTGTTCACCCAGGCCATGGCCGGGTCACCGCCGGGGAACGGCACCGCCAGCCAGAGCCAGCCGACCGGCTGTTGGCCGGCCATCAGCCGGAAGATCAGCTGGCCGGCGCGGCCCGGCCCGTCCGTGAGCTGCGCGCGGAGGTCGTTATCCGCCTTCCGGCGCGCGTCGGCGGGCGGCAGGAAACCGGAGCCGGCAATGTGGGCCGCGTATTCCGCCGCGAGCCTGGGCAGCCAGGCCTCGATTTCATCCGCCGTCGCCGGCCGCAGCCGGAGTTCCACGGAGGTCATGGCTCCTCAGGGTAGGGCTACGCTGCGAGCGGGGCCACCGGACAGGAGGGACGCGATGCGGCTGACGGTGCTCGGCGGGTGCGGGGCGTGGCCCGCGGCGGGCCTGGCGTGCAGCGGCTACCTGGTCGAGCACGACGGGTTCCGGCTGCTGATCGACCCCGGCTACGCGACGCTCCCCCGGCTGCTCGAGGTCCTCGACGCGGCCGAGGTAGACGCCGTTCTGGTCAGCCACGGGCATCCCGATCACTGCGCCGACCTGAACCCGCTGCTGCGCTCTCGGGCGCTGCGGGACGAGCCGGCGCCTGCGCTGCCGGTCTTCGCGCCCGCGGACGCGCTCGGCCCGGTCCTCGCCCTCGACCGGCCCGGCATGCTGGACGACGCCATCGTGCTGTGCGAGTTCGTGCCGGGTGAGCGGCTGACGGTGGGTCCGTTCGGGGTCCGCAGCTGGCTGCTCCCGCACTGGGTGCCGAACGCCGGGCTGCGGCTGCAAGCCGGCGGCCGGTCGCTGGCCTATACCGGGGACACCGGGCCGAGCCCTTTGCTGGCCGAGCTCGCCCTCGGCGCCGATCTCCTGCTGGCCGAGGCCACCTATCCCTGGCAGG
>JBAUAY010000876.1:0-8068 GCA_049676235.1 Streptosporangiaceae bacterium | reverse complement strand
TTCCCGGGCCGCGTACAGGACGGGGCGGCGCATCACGCTGCGCGCCAGCCGGTACCAGCCGCCGCTGCCCTCGGCGGCCGGCGGCCGCTGCACCGAGCGGCGGATCCGCAGCGAGTTCACCTTCGGGCCTAGCACGGCTAGCAGCGCGGGCAGCACCGTCAGCGCGGCGATCATGTCCACCAGCACGGTGGCCACCCCGCCATAGCCGATGGAGCGCAGGATCGTCTCGGGAAACAACATCAGGCTGGCCAGCACGATCGCGACGGTGACCCCGGACACTAGGACCGTTCGGCCCGCGGTGGCGACGGTGCGGGCCACCGCGTCCTGCACCGTGCCCTGCTTATGCAGTTCCTCCCGGAACCGGGTGACCAGGAACAGCCCGTAGTCAATGCCCAGCCCCAGGCCCAAGATCGTCGTGATGTTCAGGGAGAACACCGACACGCCGGTGACCAGGGTCAGTAGCCGCAGCGCAGTGAACGAGCCCAGTATCCCCAGGGCGCCGATCACCAACGGCAGGCATGCCGCGGTCAGGCTGCCGAAGATCACCAGCAGCAGGATCAGCAGGATGGGAAGGACAGGGCCTCGGCCCGGGTGATGTTGGCGGTGACTTGCTTGTCGATCGTCTCGTCAGTCGGGACGACACCTCCGACTTGCGTCTGCAGGCCGGGCGCGCCGAGCTGGGTCTTGATCGCGTCGTAGCTGTCCTGCCGCGCGGTGTCGCTGGAGCCGGCCAGCTCGATGACGGCGTAGGTCTGGTGGCCGCTGGCGCTGACGAACTGCCGGGACCCGGTCGACCAGTAGGTGGCGTACGACCCGGCCTTGCTGTGCGGCAGCACGGCCAGGGTGCTGGTGACTGCGGACCGGAACGCCGGGGAGGCCGTCGTGAGGGTCTTGCTGGAGTACAGCACGACCACGTCCCCGGCGTCGCGGCCGAACGCCTGCGCGGCCAGGCTGCCTTCGTGCTGGCTCTGGCTGTTCGGGGCGTCGAACCCGCCGGCGGTCTGCACCTTGCCGAAGATGGTGGTTCCCCACACGGCGCCGAGTCCCGCGACGAGAAGGGCGATCACCAGGATCAGCCGCCTGCGCCGGTAAGCAGTGCGCCCCCACCTCTCGAATACGGAATGACCGGCAGTCTTCGCGCGGTTAGCTGGAGTGCTCATGACGGTCATCACCTTCGGTCTGGTCAGAGCGTCCCCGAGGACCACTCCGAGCCTCCGGCGTTTGCCGGGAGGAGCTTGCGGAAACGAAGGGTGCTGACTCATGACGTTTCTTTCCCACAGCAACCGAAATACATTTACAGAGCAGAAATGGTTCACCCGTGGCGGGTGGACCTTATTCACCAATCATGCCCAAGACCTCGTCTGCTTCGCTTGACCCTGGGGTCGCTTCCATAGCGGGTATTGTGAGCGTCGCTTTCAATACCAGATCCAGCTATGTTTCCTCAAGTACTTTCAGCAATTCGAGAACGCCGGAGAAAGGCTTCCAGGCGGCGGTGCCGTCGGCGCGCATTCGTCCCTCGAGTCGGCCGTCCGGAGTCCGGTTGATCTCGATGAGAAGGCGAATCGTCTGCCCCGGCGTTTGTGAGGCGTCCATGGCTCATAGTTAACGCGGGCAACGCGGTATTAGCCCCAGGGTGTGACCCTAGGTTCGACCCTGTATTTCTGCGGCGGAACCGACTGCGGCCGAGTCGCCCGCCGTCCGCCCCGGATGTCCAGCGGACTGGGCCAGTCAATGCAGAAGAGCGGCTAGCGCCCGGCGGGAGGTGATGTCGAGCTTGATGTAGCTGTTGCGGAGGTGGTACTCCACAGTCTTTACTGACACGTACAGCTGGCCGGCGACCTCTCGGTTGGTCAGTCCGGTGGCGACCAGCCGGGCCACGGCCAGCTCGGCGCGGCTGAGCCCCAGAAGGACAGCAGGACTGGCGGTTGCGGCTGTGACCTGCAGGGCTGCTAGTTCTGTGGCGCAGGCCTGCACGTATGGGTCTGCTCCCAGGCTGGAGAAGAGGTGGTGGGCTTTTTCGAGCTGCGCGACAGCCGCCGACTGATTATCGGCAGCGCGCAAGCGGCGGCCATCGTCGAGGCTCAGCAGGGCGTGTTCGAATGGCATCGGCACTTCTGCCTCGATCACGTGGGCCTGCGTGAACGCCGCTTCCGCCGAGGTTGCGTACCCGCTGGCCACGGCCAGGTTGCCCCGGCAGCGAGCAAGCGTCAGGGCTGCCGACGCCAGCCCGGCCGCCGGTATGGCGTCCTCGAATTCGCTCAGCATGGTTTCGGCATCGTCAAGTTGTCCCAAGCCGATCAGCGCGTCTGCCTCGATGCCTCTCCAGTTGAAGATGCCGGGGCGGCCCCCGACATCGAGGAGTCTGGTCGCGCGCACTGGCTCTGTCGCGAGCAGGACCCCGGCCAGGTCACCGCGCGCAGAAGCCAGACAGGCACCCGCCGTCGCGGCGGAGGCCACGGCGAGGACCAGCGGAGACCGCCCAGCCGCGGACCGGGCCGCGCTGACGTGAGCCTGCGCGGCAGACCACTGGCCGCGGAAGGCTAGGACCTGGGCTGCGCGTGCGTGCGCCCGCGCGAGGTCTAGCGGACGGTCGGTGTCTTGCGCCAGTGCGGTCGCCAGCTGGGCGTACGTGACTGCTGCGTCCCAGTCGCCCCGGCGAAATTGGGCGTCGCTGAGATGAGCCAGACACGGGCCGGGATAGCTCGACGGCAGTCCCGTGCGCAGCCGGGCAGCCGCAACGCCGAGGTCCGCGATGGCCCCGGGGAGGTCATCGACGTAGACCTTCAGCATGCCTCGCATAATGAGGGCGTCGGTCTCAGAAATTGGTGCTTCGTTCCCCGAGACGGGCAGGAAGCCGAGCGCGGCCAGCCCTTCGCGGCTACGGCTGGCCGCAGCGAACGCATATGCCTGCGCTGTTTTTGCCAGGGCCCGCAGCGTCGAACCCGGGACAGTTCCGCCTACCGCTCGATCCGCCCAGCTCAGTGCCTGGTCAGGGCGACCAGAGATGACCATCCAGTTGGTCAGGGATGTCGCGGCACGCGCTCCGATTTCAGGCTCGGTCTCCGGATCGTGGGCGTGCCACGCGGCGAGCAAGCGATCCTCGGCGCGCGGCGATCCTGTGAGCACCCCCAGAAGCCCGGTCAAAGCGTCGCGGCGAGCACTGGATGCTTGGCAGGATGCCAAGACTCGTGTCGCCGCCGCCGTATCCGCGGCGTTGAGGAGGATCACAGCTGCGTCGAGCAGCCGGCTGTCCCGGTCCTGCGCAGCTGGCGATAGGGCAGCTGCCTGTTCCAGAGCCCAGGCCGAGGCGCCTAGGTCACCGGCGGCTGCAGTGGCCCGGGCGGACGCTTCGAGTTCGCCGGCCAGCGCTTCGTCAGGACCCAGGGACGCCGCCGCCCGGTGGGCCAATCGCGCGCGGCCGACGACGAGGTCGGCAGCCCGCGCGTGCAGTTCCCGCCGGCTCGCCGGACTGAGATCGGCGTAGATCGCCGCCCGATACAACGGATGGGTAAAGGCCAGGTCCGGCAACGAAGCGCTTTCGGTCAGCAGGCCGGCGGCAACTGCGGCATCCACCTCGTTCTGCGCGCCGGGCAACCGGGCGACCGACGTGATCACCGACATCGGCGCGTGCTGCCCCAGCACCGAAGCTGCCGCCAGGAATGACTGAGTTGAGGCTGGGAGCGATGCTACGCGGGCGAGGATTACCACGGACAGCTCTCGGGGCGCCGGCAACCCGAGATCCCCCGCCGCGCTCAGCCCGGCAATACCGATCTCGTCGAGCAACGCCCGACAGTACAGCGCGTTGCCCTCGGTATGGGCAGCCAATCGAGACGCCCCGCGCTGGGATAGCACCCCCAGCCCCAGCGCGCTCGCCAGCTCGGTGAGATCGCCAGGACTTAGCCCGCCCAAACGGATACGGGTGACACGCGAATCACCGCTCACGAACCGCGCCCAACCGGGATCGGCCAGGCCGCCGACCCGCGTCGACACGATCGCCAGCACCTTGTCCGCCCGCAGCCGCCGCAACGCGAACAACACCGCACGCGATGACGGCCGGTCAGCCCACTGCAGATCATCGACGGCGAGGACCACGACCTGACCGTCGGCTTGCAGCCGATCGAGCAGATCCAGTAGCTGGGCTCCAACGGCCATCGGGTCCGCCCCCGGCTCCGTCACGGTCCCGGGCTTTAGCTGATCGATGATCCCGTACGAGAGCAATGTCTCTGCCTCGTCACCACTAACCTCGAGAACGACAGCGTCCGGCAGCGAACCGAGGAACTGGGACAACAGGGTCGACTTGCCTCCTCCGGCTTCGCCCTCCATGTAGACCACTTGCGGATGACCCATCCCAGCGGCGTCAAGCCGCTCACCGAGGATGCGCAGTTCGCTCTGCCGCCCGACGAAACCGGCTGAGATACTCATCAAGCTAACCCGAGGACGTTGCTGGCACAGCAGCGAGTTCCGGCACGCACTTCTCGAAGTCTGCGGAAGGTGCCGGTACTAGCAGCATCGAGGTACAGCCGCTGCGCCTGCGGCAAGCCAGCCCGTCGCCACTGCGATGACCAGGGGTAAGGCTCATTACACCATGTTACCGTTAACATACAGTAGTCCTTCGGGCAAGCTGCCAGCGTCCACCAGCCGGTCCTGACCTGGCGCAACCGGGCGGCGCTCCCGATAGGGGACTCGCATGACCACCGTCCACAGCGCCGGGCAAAACCCCGGTCGATGGGGCATGCTCGCCGTGATCAGCCTGGGCATCATCGCGCTCACGTTGAACTGGTTCGACGTCGCCGCGGCATTCCCGCTCATCGGCGCGGAGTTCAAGGTGGGCCTCGGGCCGCTGAGCTACCTCATCTCGCTGTACATCGTCGGCTACGGGCTCACGCACATTCCAGGCGGCATGCTCGCCACGGCGATCGGCATGAAGAAGACCCTCGTGCTCGGGCTGCTAGTGCAGGGACTGGCCGGCATCATGTCCGGGCTGTCACACAGCTACGCCGAACTCGCTTTCTTCCGAATCGCCAGCGGCATCGGCGGGTCGGTGTTCATCGCCGTCGGGACCGCCGCAGTCGTCGTCTGGTTCCGCGACAAAGACGTCACACTCGCCCTCGGCATCACCGGCGGCGCCGTCTTCAGCGCGGGCGCCGCCTTCGCACTCTACGGCTCGGCGGCGCCAGGTTCGATCGCGCCGCATTGCGCGCCACGCTCGCGAGCAGAGACCTCTGGATCTATAGTGTGGCGCTCTTCGGCGGATACGGCGCGTACTTCACCACCTCGCAGCTGTTCAGCGAGTAGGTGACGCTCCCAAAGGCACTTCGACCCAGCCGCCGGCGGACTGCTGTCCTCGCTCATCGCACTCGCCGGCATCCCCGGCAGCATGCTCGGCGGGTACTGCGCCGATCGCAGCAGGAACGTGCGCATGTTCGTCGTCGGACCGCTCCTCATCGTCGCGGCGCTGCTGGCCCTCATCCCGGTGGCGCCGGCCAGAACGCTGTGGGCGCTCGGGATCGGAATCGGCTTCTTCCTCATCTTCGGCTTCGCAGCCTGGCTGGCAGTACCTGCCCGAGTCTGCGACATCGAGCACCAATACATCGGCACGGCGACCGGTCTGATGCTCACGCTGGCCGCGGTAGGCGGCTTCTTCATCCCGATCATCTTCGGGCACCTCGTGCCCGAAACGAGCTTCGGCGCCGGCTGGGTCTTTCTCGCCATCATGTCGTTCAGCTTTGCCCTTGTCGGGCTGGCCGGGCGCAACCCGGCTCCCGCTGCGGACCTTGGCGTGTTCGCATCACCGGCACGGCATTAGAAGCTCCCCATCACGACCACCCACCCGACGACCGGCCTGGTGCCCAACCGATCTTCCAAGCTGGGGCGCTTACGCGCCCTGCCTCTCGATCGTCATTGGCCGAGCGGTTAGCGCCTGACGCAAGAGAGTCGCCTCAGCGGAGTCACCCTCGCATCGGTTCTGGCAGTCCTCCAGCACCTCCGGAGCGACGAAGATCGGCGGGTCCACAACTGCGGCGAGGTTCAGCGCGTCACTGGACCGTGCGTCGATGAACTCCACCCCGAGTGTGCCTTCGACTTCAACCGTCGCGGCGTAAGCACCCGCTACCAGGCGGTCGATCCGAACCTGACGGACGCGCCCCCCAAGGCCTTCCAGCAGAGCGGCAACAAACTGATAGGTCATCGGACGGCCCCATTGCACGCCCTGGAGGCTGGCAGCCAGGCTAAACGCCTCCGCGTCGCCGACCCGGATCAAGAGGTGGCGCTCTCCGATCACCTCGTCCAGCACGATGCATCGGAAGGGATGGTCGTCCGACTTAAGAGCGACGACCTTGCCGATCCGCATCTCAATGAAGTCGACATCTGTGGCCGTGGCCATGGCGGCTTTCCTCCCTCCTCGTGTTTCTTCTACTACCAGGCCATCCTGACAGCCGATGCACATACAGCCAAGCGGGCGACGGCCAGAACTGAGGAGGCTGGCCCTCCACAGGTCGCGGACGAGCGCGTGCACGTGCTCGCCGCGCTCGTGGCGGGTGGACGGAGCTTCGCTAGGCGGGAATCATGCCGAGCTGTTTCATCTGTGAGAGGACGTCGACGACCCCCCAGATCTCGGCGATTCGGCTGCCGGCGAAGCGGACGACGAAGATCTCGTTGTAGGTGACGGATTTGCCGGTTGGCGCGAGGCCCCTGTACTCGCCCTGGTGGGTTCCGGTAACCGTGTTCCTGGCCACGACCTTGTCCCCCTCTGCGATCACATCCTCGACCGCAACGTGAAGGTCGGGGAACGCGCGAAGGAGCACCGCCCACACTTGCTTGAGCGCCTGCGCCCCCGTTGCGCCAGTCGGCATTGGCGCATGGAACAGCACGTCCGGCTCGACGACCTCGTCGATCGTCGTCGAGATGACCTCCGCATCGCCGGTGTTCACGGCGTCCTGGAAGCGGCCGAATGTCGCTTTGTTGGCTGTTGCCTGGGTTGCTGGCATGTGGCTTCTCCTCGGGTCGACATGAACATTCAGGTGGTGAACCGGCCACGCACCTTGCCGACCATGAGGTGCCGGACAGAGAAGGCCGCTGAACTTCATGTTCTCTGGATGGTGTGTTCGTCTCAGCAGTACGACGATGCAACCCGCCGGAATGTCAGGCGGCGCGCCAGCCTCATATTCCGGTGCGCTGTCTCGTCGAACTGGGTGAGGGCGGATCCGACCAGGGGAGGCGGCACATGAGCAGCCGATCCGGGCCCGGAGATGCCCGGCCCGATCTGGGCCACCTACTGGCTGCTGGGCTCGCTGCCCGAAGCGTCTGTGCCGTCTACTGCCATGCGAGGTTCTCGTTGCGATGGATGGTGTAGTCGACCATGGCTGAGTCGAGGTAGGCCCGCACCTCCACGATCATTTCGCCGTCGAAGCGGCACACCCAGCAGTAGTTATTGGCAAACCAGCGTAAGAGGAGCTGTGTCAAGCGGCGGGGAGAAGCTTTTGCGTTGATTTGCGATGCGGGTTGTGACCTGGAGGTTCTTGCTACGGCTAGTGCTGGTGTGCGCTGGCTGCCGTGGGGTATGGGGCCTTGGACCTGGCTGAGGGCATGCTGAGGTCCCGCGCCGGGCGAGGGTCGTGTCCGGTGCGGTTGCGGGCCCCTGTCACCCGGGTCTTCTCGCGCTACGTAGTGCAAGCGGGCTCGGCTTGCCGCACGGGTGCGGCGGGCCTGCCCCGACAGCGTTCAACCGGGCTGGTGAGAAGCTCCGGGCGGCCGGGGGACAGCTGCCCGGGGTTTGCCGCGAGGTTGGTCCTCAACGTTGCTGCGGGCTCGCTGTCCCCCCTCCTCGGGGAGGAAGGCTTAGGGGCATCCGGGCGGGTGCGGGAATGCGCTGGTCAGGCTGCCTCTGGCTGGTTACGGGCGGGGTGCTGGCAGGCGCCGCCGGCCGCGGTCGCGGGATCCCAGCTGGTGCCGTGGACGACTATGGAGTAGATCCAGCGCAGTAGGGAGGCGGCGCACGCGACCCGGGCGGTGGCGTGCCGCGCCCTGGCCGCGGCCGCCGCTGCCGTGGGCGGCCCCGTCTGGGTACCGT
>JBAUAY010000875.1:0-3394 GCA_049676235.1 Streptosporangiaceae bacterium | reverse complement strand
GGCATCGGCCGCGCGGGCCTCGGCGGGGAAGGCGGCGAGCAGCTGGTGGATGGTGGCGGCCTGCCCGTCTAGGTACAGGCCGGGCCAGTGATCGGCGAGCAGCCCGGCGGCCAGGTCCCAGTCCCGGGCGGCCTGGGCGTGCCGGACCGCTTCCACCGGGTACCCGTGCCCGGCGAACCAGGCGGCGGCGGCACGGTGCAGCCCGGCCAGCTCGCCGGGCTCCGTACGGCGCAGCTCCAGCTGCAGCAGCCCGGCGAACATCTGATGATAGCGGAACCAGGACCTTGCCCCGTCCAGCGGCACCACGAACGCACCGGCCCTCTCCAGGTCCTGCAGCACCCGCTCCCCGCCCTGGTCTCCGGTCAGCAGGTCCGCCAGTTCCCCGTTGACCCGGTCCAGGATGGAGGTGCGCAGTAGCACCAGCCGTACCGCCGCGGGCTGCCGGTCCAGCACCTCGGCTACCAGGTACTCGGCCACCGTTCGTTCGGCACCGGAGAACTCGGCCGCGAACTGCGCCGGATCCGGGTGCCCGGCCGCCGCCAGCGCGGCCAGCCGCAGTCCCGCCGCCCATCCCTCGGTCCGCTCATGCAGCACCGCCACCGCCGGCTCGGGCAGCTCCACTCCGGCCGCCGCGAACAGCTCCCCCGCCTCGGCCAGGCTGAACCGCAGATCATCCGCTCGGATCTCGGCCAGCTCGCCTTCCAGCCGCAGCCGGTGCAGCCCCAGCCGCACGTCATGCCGGCTGGCCAGCACGAACCGCAGCCCCGGCGGGGTCCGCATCAAAAGCAGCTCCAGCTGCCGCAGCGCCTGCGGGCCCAGCTCGTGCACGTCATCGATCACCAGCCAGACCCGGTCCTCCAGCGACGCCAGGTCTGTCAGCAGCCGCTCCACCAGCGTCCAGCCGTCCAGGTCCGGTGCCGCGGTCAGCGCCTGCACCAGCGCCGAACCCGGGGTTGTCCGGCGCAGCGCGCCCAGCACAGACAGCCAGAAGTGCTGCGGATCCCGCTCATCTCGCCCCGTCGGCACCCACGCCGCGCGCTCGGATAGGCCCGCCTGGCTGATCCAGGACCGCAGCAGCACCGTCTTGCCGCTGCCGGCCGGAGCCGACACGACCGTCACCCTGGCCGGTCCTCCTAGCCGCCCGAACAGCCCCGGACGGGCCACCACCCCGCCCGCGCCAAGACGAGCGACCCGCCCGGCAACGGCATCGGTCTCGCCAGGTCCCACACCCGCGATCATCTCACCAGCCTCCGGCGCCCTCGAAGCCGCAGGCGGCAACGGCGAGCGTGACAGGCCGGCGGGTGCCAGGCCCGGACCAGGGCGGGTGACCGGCGATGCCGGTAAAAGGCTGAGGCGCGGCGGCACCCGGCCCGGCTGGGCGCGGAGCGGTCTCATGACGATGGTTCCCGCGGCTCGTACGGCGCCAGGCGGCGGACTTCGATGAGCTCCAGGCCGAGCGCCTCGGCCTCGGCCACCACGCCGTAAAGGGCGGCCTGGTCGGCCAGCACGCCCGTCAGCACGGTGTCGCCGCCGTCTGCCCGGGCGTGGAGGGCGGGGAACGCGGAGCAGATCGTCTGGCCCAGCCGGCCGCGGACCCGGATCTGGTACCGGTGCGGCCAGGATTCGCGTTGCCCGCCCGTCACGGGGCGGCCCGCGCGTGAGTCCGCGGCCCGTGCGCCAGTGGGCGCGGCGCGGGTAATGAGCTTTATGATGGCCCTCCTGCCCTCCCGGTCCCGGCTGCGAGCCTGGTTCCGGACAGGGTGAGCGGCAATCACCCGGTCAAGGTGATTCCCGCCGGCCTGTACCGCTTCAGAACTCGCATCAGGTACTGTGACCTGCTGGTTGGCCGGATGGGCTGATTGCGGCATGATCGCGGCTTGGGTCCCTTCGCCTGCTTTACCTGATCATGACCCGGGTCTTCGGTTGGCTTGTGCTGCTCGGCCGCAGCGAGGCGCCCAAAGACGCGGAGATCATGGTTCTCCGCCATGAGGTCGCGGTGCTCCGGCGTCAGGTCACCCGGCCCAAGCCGGATTGGGCCGACCGGACGATCCTCGCGGCACTGGCCCGGCAGCTGCCAGCCGTGCTGCGGGCCCATCGGCTGGTCACGCCGGGCACGCTGCTGGCCTGGCACCGCCAGCTGACCAGACGCAAGTGGACCTATCCGAGCCGGCCAGGCCGTCCGCGGACCAGCGTGGAGGTCCGTGACTTGGTGCTGCGACTGGCGCGGGAGAACCCGGCCTGGGGCTACCGCAGGGTCCACGGCGAGCTGTGCCGGCTCGGTCACCGCATCAGCGCGGCGACGGTGCGGCGGATCCTGCGCGCCCGGCGGCGCAGACCGGCTCCGCGGAACGTGGACACATCCTGGCGAGCGTTCCTCCGTATGCAGGCGCAAGGGCTGCTGGCCTGCGACTCCTTCCATGTGGACACGATTTCCCTGAAACGCCTCTACGTCCTGTTCGTGATGGAGGTAGCCACCCGGCACGTGCACGTCTTGGGTGTGACCGCCCCCCACAGGCGCCTGGACGGCCCAGCAGGCCCGGAATCTACTCATGGACCTCGGTAACCGGACCGGCTCCTTCCGCTTCCTGATCCGGGACCGCGACGCCAAATTCACCAGCGCCTTCGACACGATCTTCGCCAGCGAGGGCGTGAAGACAGTCAAGACCCCGCCGCGGACACCTCGTGCGAACTGTTACGCCGAGAGATGGGTACGCAGCGCACGAGCCGAGTGCACCGACCGGATGCTCATCTACGACGAACGGCACTTGCGGTCAGTCCTAGGCGAGTACGCCGCCCATTACAACGGGCACCGCCCGCACCAGTCCCGCCAGCAACAGCCCCCGACCAGGACTGCCCGGCCAGCCCGCCGCTGGACTTGCCGGTCCAGCGGCGCAAGGTGCTCAACGGCGTTATCAACGAGTACTACCAGGCGGCGTAGCCGATCATATGAACCCCAGGTCAGACACCATGCGATTAGTTTTGAAGCGGTACAGGCGGGGCTATCGAGAACCGCGGGCCCAATCCGGGACACGTGCCGCTGATCGCCCCGGGTTTCATCCTGCGGCGCGACTTCGGCGTGTTCGCGCAGGCCCGGTTGATTCCCTGATCACGAGCTTCGCTGGGAACAGGTGCTGACGAGGCGGTGTGTTCTGCACCGTGAGCCGCTCAATCAGCATCTCCGCCGCCAGCCGACCCGCTTCGAAGGCGGGCCATTCGACGCCTGTGAGGGAGGGCGTCAGCATCTCCGCGAACTGCGCGGCGATCACTGACACGATCGAGAAATCGTCAGGGACGTGGAGATTGGCCGCCCGCAGCGCGCTGAGCAGTCCTGTGAACTGCCAGCCGGTCGTGATGGCGGCCGTGCACTCCGGCTCCGACCGCAGCAGCCGCGCAG
>JBAUAY010000874.1:0-2906 GCA_049676235.1 Streptosporangiaceae bacterium | reverse complement strand
GAGGCGCCCGGCGCGGCCCGGGCCAGCCTGCACAAGGCCCGGCTCCGGCTGCGCGCCTACCTCACCGAGCACCGCCCCGACCTCGTTCCCGCCTCCGGGAGGACGCCCATGACCACCGTACGCGTCGCGCGCATCGAGCGCCGCATCCCGCCCGGCCCCGTGCCGGACCGCTTCCCGACCCACGTCATCGTGCTCGCCGACGACGCGGGCCGCCGGGACCTGCCCATCTGGCTGCTCGGCGGCGACAGCCACCGGTTCGACGATCCCAGGCCGAGTGCGGACGAGCTGACCGACCGGCTGCTGCGCGCGGCCGGGACCCGCGTGACCGCGGTGGACGTCGACGAGCTGGGCCCGGAGGTGACCGCGGCCAGGATCGAGCTGGCCACTCAGGCGGGCCCCGAGCACGTCACCACGCGGCTGCTCGACGGCCTGGCCATGGCCATCACGGCGGGCGCCCCGATCCGGGTCGCCGACGCGGTCATGGACCGGCTGGCGGTGCCGGCCGGGGTCGGCCAGGCCGGACCGATACCCGAGCAGACCGCGCGTGACCTGAGCATCGACCTGCGGCCGCGATACGAGCCGCGCAACCTGACCTTCGCCGACGGCCTGGACCACTGGGTGCTCGGCGGCAGCTTCACCGAGAACGCCATCCAGTCCCGCTGGCAGGACTACTCTGCCGCCGCCGGCCACGGGACCGCGGTGCTCTCCTCGGCGGTGCCGCAGCCCGAAGGCTTCGCCTGGCTGGCCCAGGAGATCTTCGCCGACGACTACCGCGGGACCACGGTCACCTTCCGCGGCCAGTTCCGCGCTCCCGATACCACGGGCCGCGCCGGGCTGTTCCTGCGGGTCATGCCGCCGCAGGACGTCCGCGGGCCCTTCACCGCGGAGGCCGCCCTGGCCGACCCGGCCAACCACATCGTCACCCTCGAAGGTCCCGGCGACTGGACCAGCCACGAGGTCACCGCGCCGATCCCAGACGACACGAACACCATCGCGTTCGGCGTCTTCCTGCCCGGCCCCGGCCGGATCGAGCTGCGCAACCCGGAGCTGACCCGGGCTGGGCTGGCTTATTAGTGCTGCAGCAGGCAACGCCCAGTCAACGATGCAGCGGACCCGCTCGTGCCGGGTCCGGCACTCCACACTGGCACCGAGCCGGATCAGTTCGGCAATCTTCGCCTCGACGACCTCGATCCGCCGCTCCATCGGCATCGCGGCTCTCGCCGGACAAGTAGCCTATGCTTCCCCTTCCGGCTGGCTGTCCTGGCCGAATGCCACCTGGATGCTGCGTTCCTCGGTGCCGCGCAGGACGTTCAGCTCGATGGTGTCGCCGGCCGCCCGGAGCGCACCGGACAGGTCGTCGATGGTGCGGACGGGCTGGCCTGCGGCCGCTACGATCAGGTCGCCGGCTGCCAGGCCGGCGCGCGCGGCTGGGCCGCGCTCATCTACCCCGTTGACGAGCAGACCCTCGACGTCGGGGAGGCCGACGGCGCGTCGCATGCGCCTGGCCACATGGCCGGGAGTGATCGTGATACCAAGTTGCGGCGGCCTGACCGATTCTCCGCGGGCGAGCGCGTCGACCCGGCGGCGCAATGCCTCGTCGGCGGGTATGGCCAGGTAGAAGCCTTCGCCGAGGCGGTTCGTATTGATCCCGAGCAGCTGCCCGGCCGCATTAAGGACCGGCCCGCCCGAGGAGCCGGGCAGCAGCGGGGCGGTGTGCTCGAGGCTGCCGGTGATGCGCAGGCCACGAGGGCCGCGGAAGGTCCGGTCGATGCCGGAGACGAAGCCGAACGTCACCCGCAGCCCGCGCCCGCCCGGATCAGCCAGCGCGAACACGGACATCCCGATGGCGGGCGCTTCGGTGGCCCACGGCAGCGCCGGAGCCTGACCGGTGTCGGCCTCGATGACGGCGAGGTCGCCGTCGATGTCGTGCCCCGCCACGTTCCCCTCGGCTGTGCGCCCGTCGGCGAAGGTGACGGTCACCTTACTGCCGCGTACGTTGTGCGCGTTGGTGAGCACCTGCCCCGCGCCGAGCACGACGCCCGAGCCGACGCCCCACCGCTGCCCGATGCCCACCACCGAGGAGCCGGCGTCCTGCGCCAGCCGCGCGATGCTGGCCTGAATTTCATCGAAGATCGTCATCGATGCCCATCCCTTCAGTTAGTAGTAATTTGCAAGTTACTACTAACTGCTAGGGAGATGTCAACGGGGCGGCTACGATCCTTTTATGGCCCAGAGCGAAACTGCCTCCTCACCGCTGGCCGAGGCGCTGGCTAGGGTGGGCGACCGGTGGACCCTGCTGGTGGTGGAGGCGCTGCTCACCGGGCCACGCCGGTTCAACGATCTGCTCGAGGCGATCCCCGGTATCGCGGCGAACATCTTGTCCGAGCGCCTCAAGCGGCTCGAACGTGAAGCCCTTCTCGTGGCCCGGCCTTACTCCGAGCGGCCGCCCCGCGCCGCCTACGAGCTGACCGCCGAGGGCAAGGAACTCGCGGGGGCGCTGCGCCTACTGGCGTACTGGGGGTCCAGGCATTCCGACCCGGCGCTAGCGCCCCGGCACCGCGCGTGCGGCACCCCGATCGAGCCCCGCTGGTACTGCCCGACCTGCGACCATCTCGTTGACCACGAGCCGAACGACGCCGAGGTGCATTTCGTCTAGGCCAGACAGGCAGGTCCGGCTCGCGCGGCTCATCCGCCAGTCAGCGACCGATGTCATCGACCTGGGCCGGCTGACATCCCTTCCCAGCGCGATCACCCGGCGGTCCTGCCTCCCGGGAGCGAGGCGGGCTTGATCACCGGCGAGCAGCAGATCAGGGCGACCGGAATCGCGTGAATCGCGTGCGCCTCGAACTGCGGCGCGAGGCTGGCGGCGGGGGCAGCGGCGTGCACCGCGGCGTGCAGCGCGGCGG
>JBAUAY010000873.1:0-2163 GCA_049676235.1 Streptosporangiaceae bacterium | reverse complement strand
CCGCCGCGCTGCTGCTGGACGGCTGGGCGTTGCTCGGGCGGCCCAGCCTGCGCGCCGCCGAGGAGGCGCTGCGCCGCTGGCTGAACGCGGCCGCCCTGGTCCGTCCGGCCGGGCCCGTGGTGGTGCTGGCCGAGGCCACGCTGCCTGCGGTACAGGCGCTCATCCGCTGGGATCCGGTCAATTTTTCCGAACGGGAACTGGCTGAACGGGCCGAGCTCGGTTTCCCGCCCGCGGTGCGGATGGCGTCCGTCACCGGAACGCCTGCGGCGGTCGCGGACTTCGTCGGCGCGGCCGGGTTGCCCCCGCAGGCCGAGGTGCTCGGGCCGGTTCCGGTCGAGACCGTCCCCGCCAGGCACGCCGGCCAGCACCCGGCTGCCGCCGCCGAACCGCAGGAACGAGCGCTGATCAGGATCGGCAGGCGAGACGGCCTCGCGCTGGCGCGCGCGCTGCACGCGACGCAGGCGACCCGGAGCGCGCACAAGGACGGCGGCGCCGTCCGGGTTCAGCTTGACCCGGCCGAGGTCGCCTGACGGATAGACTGGAGGCTGGCGGCGCCACGGGACGCGGGTGCTCGCCGTTATGTGTTCAGGAGGATTTTCGTGAGCGTCAAGCCCATCCGTCTTTTCGGTGACCCGGTGCTGCGCACGCCGGCCGAGCCGGTCCGCGACTTCGACGCTGAGCTGCGCAGGCTGGTCAAGGACCTCACCGACACCATGATGGACGCCCCCGGGGCGGGTCTGGCCGCCCCCCAGATCGGGGTGGGCCTGCGGGTGTTCACCTACCACGTGGACGACAACGAGCCCGGGCACCTGATCAACCCGTCCCTCGACCTATCCAAGGAGCAGGACGAGGACGACGAGGGCTGCCTGTCCTTCCCCGGCATCGTCTTCCCGGTGCCGCGTGCCTGGGCCGTGGTGGCCAAGGGGTTCAACATGCACGGCGACCCGGTGACGATCGAGGGCACCGAGCTCTTGGCCCGCTGCATCCAGCACGAGACCGACCACCTGGACGGCATCTTGTTCATCGACCGGATGGACTCCGCGCAGCACAAGGTGGCGATGAGGGCGATCCGCGAGGCGGAGTGGTGGGGCGACCCGGTTCCGCAGGTACGCGTATCGCCACACGAGACCCTGGGCCGGGCCTTTTGATATGCGGCCTTCACATGCCGGCCTGTGACAGCTGATGCGCCTAGTTTTCGCGGGTACGCCGCGGACGGCGTTGCCTGCGCTTGATGCGCTGCTGGCTTCCCGGCATGAGGTCGCCGCGGTGGTGACCCGTCCCGACGCTCCGGCCGGCCGCGGCCGGAAGGTCGAGGCGAGCCCAGTGGCCCGGCGTGCCGCCGAGGCAGGACTCGAGGTGCTCACCCCGGCCCGGACCCGCGATCCGGAGTTCCTCGACCGGTTGCGCGAGATCGCCCCGGACTGCTGCCCGGTGACCGCTTACGGGGCGCTGCTGCCCCAGTCCGCACTGGACATCCCGCCGAACGGCTGGGTCAACCTGCACTTCTCCATCCTGCCGGCCTGGCGCGGAGCCGCGCCGGTCCAGCACGCCATCCTGCACGGCGACGACGTGACCGGCGCCAGCACGTTCGGGATCGTCAAGGAGCTTGACGCGGGCCCCGTCTACGGGGTGCTGACCGAGTCGGTGCGGCCCGACGACACCGCCGGCGCGCTGCTCGACCGGCTCTCGCACTCAGGCGCCGAACTGCTCGTCGCGACGCTGGACGGGATCGAGGACGGCACGGTCCAGGCCGTCCCGCAGCCGGCCGAGGGCGTGAGCTTCGCCCCGAAGATCACTTCCGCCGACGCGCGAGTGGACTGGAAGCTGCCCGCGCACGTGGTAGACCGCCAGATCCGCGCGTGTACTCCGGATCCGGGTGCCTGGACCGAGTTCGGCGGCGCCCGCCTCAAGCTCGGCCCGGTGTCCCCGGACGTCCCCGGACCGTCAGGCGGCGCCCCGGCCGCCCTGCCGGAACTCGCACCCGGTGAGCTGCACGTTGGCCGCCGGGCGGTGCTGGTCGGCACCGGCTCCCGCCCGGTGCATCTCGGCGAAGTCCAGGCCCCGGGCAAGCGCCGCCTGACCGCCTCGGACTGGGCCCGCGGCCTGCACTCTGGCGGCCCCATGAGGTTCGGCTGACATGCCCGAGCACACGCAGCGCTCAGG
>JBAUAY010000872.1:0-1744 GCA_049676235.1 Streptosporangiaceae bacterium | reverse complement strand
GCATCAGCTGGATCAGCTGCACGGCCAGGAACGGCAATCCGACGAGGTCGCCGAGGATCCAGAGCACTCCCCCGCCGATGACCTGATCCGTCCGCAGGGTGGGCCCCCAGGGCCGGGCCAGTGCGTGGTAGTAGGCCCCGCCGATGAGGTTCTGGTAAGCGATGACGGAGAGCCCGAAGAACGCGTCGCCGACCACCAACGCGCCGGTGATCCACATCGAGACACCGTAGGTGTACTCCTTCGGCACCGGGTCGACCCGGAGCAGGGTCCAGAAGAACGCGAAGCCCGCCGCCATCAGCGCCAGGTACGTCAGCTCCCGGACGGTGGCGCTGTGGAACACGGCCGTGTACCAGGACGTGAAGTACATCACGAAGGGCACGGCCACCAGCGCGAACGCGGTGATCGCGGGGAACGTGAGGATCCGGGCCGGGCGTGAGCGGATGACCGCCTCGATGCGTGCGCCTGTCCGCGGGAACACCGCGATGGCGAGCGAGATCGGCCGTCCGAGCGTGAGGAACAGCGGCACCACCAGGACGAGCAGCACGGTCTGCAGCGCCCGCGCGTAAAACAGCACCGGCTGGTAGACGCCCACCCAGGACATCGTCGCGATGACCAGGAAACCCAGGCCAAGGCCGAGGAACCAGATGCGCCGCGCCACCGACCAGCCCGGCTGCCTGTGCGCCCCGGCCAGGTAGCCGCCGCCGAGGATCAGGACCAGCGCGAGCATCCACGGGTCAAGCGTCCACTCCGTGAACGCTCTGGCCACCGTCAGCTCGGGCGGCCCCTGGTATCCGGACCCGAGTACCCGGGCCATCCCGGCCAGGCCGCCAGACGCGAGCGCGGTTCCCATGCCAGCCACGCTACCGCCGCCGCGAGCCGCCAAGACGGCCGGCCCGGATACCCATGGACACGGCCGTCCGCTTCAGCCGTCCCGTCCGCAGCTGTCGCACTGCACGACCCGCGTGTCCCAGTAGTCCTGCTGGCACGCTGCCATAACGCGTCGCACCGCGGCCAGTGTTCAGCAAGGACGCCCGCCGCGCTCCCCGCCTGGCCCCCCTGGACCCGTTATGACCACCCGTAACATCCTTTACCGAAGGGAAGGCGCACGCCTTGCGTCAGCATAGATAAACCGGTTTATTCGGGGAGGTTTCGGGCTCCGGGAAGCCCAAGGGGACCCCGATGCCCCGGATCTTCCCCCGAAGCCCTCATCTTCCACGATCTTTTGAAACCTCTGAGGGACACGTTGACTTGAAGGATCTGCGGGTCAAGTGGGGTGACGGAGGTAAGCGCCGGAAGCGATGCTTGCGGCGCGTCAGGGCTGGACGTACAAAAGGGCGGTGATCGCGGGCGGCCGGTGGGGTCAGGAAGAGCTGCCTGAGCCGGCCTGGACGGCGCCGATGTACATGATCTGGACGGGCTGGGCGCAGCCGTTGGAGTTATTGGGCAGGTAGACGGGGACGGTCTGGTTGGGCGGAAAGATCTTCAGGGCGGCCGCCTTGGTCGGTCCGCAGCTGGCGCTCGGGTAGTTCAGCGCGTCCACGATCTGCAGCAGGGCGTTGGCGGTCGCGCCGGGGGCCAGCGTGATCTGCTTGACCGGCGCGGACGCGGCGGCCCGTTTGGCGGCTAGGCCGATCTGGGTGTACGGCGGGCCGGACACCAGGGAGACGCCGGGATAGCCGTACAGCGTGCACGTGCTGCCCGAGGTATTGGTGAAGTCGATGACCTGGTAGACGCCGCCCGCGTA
>JBAUAY010000871.1:0-6990 GCA_049676235.1 Streptosporangiaceae bacterium | reverse complement strand
GCTGTCGCAGTACGTGGAGGAGCGGTACGCCGCCGACCTGCTGTCGGCGAATACCCGCGGCGTCGGCTACCTGCTGAAGGACCGGGTGGCCGACGTGGCCGAGTTCCTGGACGCGCTGCGCCGGGTGGCGGCGGGCGGAACCGCGCTGGACCCGGAGGTGGTGGCTCAGCTGCTGGTGCGCCGGGGCGGGGATCCTCTGGAAGACCTGACGCAGCGGGAACGTGACGTGCTGGCCATGATGGCGGAGGGCCGCTCCAACGCCGAGATCAGCGCGGCCCTGGTGATCACCGACAGCGCGGTGAGCAAGCACATCAATTCGATCTTCGCCAAGCTGGGCCTGTACCCGGGCGACACCGGCCACCGGCGGGTGCTCGCGGTGCTCCGCTACCTCGGCGCGGGCCCGGGCGGCACGAACTAGGCCCGTTCGGCTTAAATGATTGTCCCGAACGAGTGTGGTGCGTCGTGGCCCGTCGCCGCGGGCGAGGTGCCGAGCGAGTCGTTATTTTATGGCCGTAACGACCGTTTCGATCAGGACCGCTATGGTGAGCACGAGGAGGACGAGATGCGGGCCGTCAAGATCGTTTCGTATGGCCTCGGCCGTGCGCTGCCTGCCGGAATGCCTCTGATGCCATGACTTGAGCATCAGGACCACGGTTACCGCCGAGGCTACGACCACGGTGGCGGCCGCCAGGAGACCCGCCGCGAATCCCTCTATGTTATCGGGCCGCGCCAGCACGAGCACCCCAAGCACGGTGGCCGCGATGGGGATCATGCCGACGGGCGCCAGGATGCGCCTGTTCATCGGCGGCCGGGCCCTCATCCGGGCGGGCTTGCGCAGCGGCTCGGCTTCGGTCGCCCCGGCGGGGATGTCGGCGGTGAGCGCGGCCAACTCGGCGAAGGTTCGCGCGGTCAGCGCCTGGCCCGCCCGCACGTCAAATTCGTCCTTGGTCAGCCGGTCCTGCACGAACGCGACCTTGAGCACCTCGATCGCCTGCTCGCGCTCGGCGCGGGACGTCCGCATTCCGCCGCGGCTCGCCGTGCCTGCTGCTCTCTCGCCATCGGGCCTTATCATCATTGGCACCTCCCTGCGAGCACAATGCAGACAAAGCATAACGCGGCGGCCCTCCGGCGGTCATTCCGGGCGCTCATGCGCTCGAGGATCACGGCTGACCGTAGCCGCCGCCCGCCCGGAACGCCTCAGCGATCTCCTCACGACCGGAGCCGCCGGACAGCAGGACGTGCAGGAGCAGCCGGGCCTTGGCCGGATCGAGGAATCCGGCGCCGATCATGCCCTGGCTCAGCAGGTCCGGCTCGGAGCCCGGGAATCCGTAGGTGGCGGCCAGCACCGATCCCCCGCCTGTCCGGGAGGCGAACACGACCGGGATCTGTTCGGCCAGACCGGCCAGGACGGGAACGGTAACGGCGGGCACGTGCCCGGCGCCGAACGCGGCGATGACCAGCCCGTCAAAACGGCCGGCGGCCGCCCGCAGGAGCTCACCGTCATCGCCAAGGGTGAGGACGATCAAACCGGTACGCACCGGCCTGGGCTCGGCTACCGCTACCGTGAACCGCCCGGCGGGGCGGGTGAGCAGGCGCACCTGACCTTCGACGATCCGGCCGATCGGCCCCGTCGAGGGGGAGGTGAAGGCGGTGACGCTGGTGGCGTCGGTCTTGCGGACGTACCGGGCGGCGTGGATCTCGTCGGCGAACACCACCACGCAACCGAGCTCACGGATCAGCGGGCTGATGGCCGCCTGCAGGGCGGCGAGGATGTTCGCCGGCCCGTCGGCTCCGGCCATGGCGGGGGTGCGCATCGCCCCCGTCACGACGATGGGCTCGGCGCCCGTGTGCAGCAGGTCGAGCAGGAACGCAGTTTCCTCAAGAGTGTCGGTACCCTGAATCACCACGGCACCGGCCGCGCCCGCCGCCAGCTCCGTCCTGATGGCTGCGGCCAGCTCGAAGACGTCGCCGATGGTCAGGGACGCTCCGGGTACCCGCCGGAAGTCGTGCACCTCGACCCCGGCGCCGAGGCTGGCCAGGCCGGGCACCGCGTCCAGGAGTTGCCGCCCGGCCAGCGCCGGGACCACCCCGAAAACCCCACTGTCGCCGCCGGAGTCGCCCGGAGCCGTGGCCATCGCGATGGTGCCGCCGAGGGTAAACACCGCCACGTGGCCGGGAGACGGAGACGAGGCGGCCATGGAGCTTCCTCCGGTTTGCGAGCGTCGTGCCCTCAACTGCTCTTCGCGATGAGCCTAGCGACGATCGCGACATGCACGGCTTCCTTCCCTCACTGGCCGGCTCGCGGTTTCTTCTTCCGCTGCTTCTTCTTATGCCGACCGCGGAGGCTCGCAGGAGCAAGCTCGTCCGCCGGCCCGTTGACCAGGGTGACCTGGCTGGGCGGGATCCGGGCTGGGAAGTAGCCGAACCCGTATCCCTCGGTGGTGAGCTCATCCTCCTCGATGCCAGCCACCGCCCACACATCCACCGGGCCGCCGGCTTTTCCGCCGGCCACGGGGAATCGCGCTTAGGCTTTTCGCGTGGCTGCGATTGAGTTCGAAGAACGAGACCTTCACGCCAAAGTGCCTGACCTGGCCGCCGGCGGAGCTTGGACCCAGGTGCGGCTGCGATGGCGGCGGGATCCGCTGACCGGGGCCAGCGCGCGGATCCTCACCGGGGTGAAACTCCAGCCGCCGACCCGGCCGGACCTGACCGAACTGGTGGCCAAGCCAGCCTTCTGCCCGTTCGACCGCGAGCACCTGGAGACGGCCACCGTCCCGTTTCCCGCCGAGCTCACGACCGAGGGCCGCATCCGGCTGGGCCAGGCCGTGGTGGTGCCCAACATCATGGCGTACGCCACGCACAGCGCGGTCGGCATCTACGATCCCGGGCGTCACTTCCTCGACCTGGATGACCTGACGCCGTCCCTCGTCGGGGACGCCCTGACCGTCATGGTCCGCCACGCCCGATTGGTGCGACGCCTGGACCCCACGGCCGTGTGGAGTTCGATCAGCGCCAACTACCTGCCGCCCTCGGGCGCCTCACTGGTGCATCCGCACCTCCAGTCGGCTCATGACGCCTGCGGCCTGACTGGCCAGCGGGTGCTGGCCGAGCAGTCCAGGGCGTGGCACGACAGGCACGGGTCCTACTGGGCTGCCCTGGTCGACCAGGAGGCCGGCGGCCCGCGGTGGGCCGGGCACATCGGCCGGGTATCTTGGCTGACCCCCTTCGCGCCGACCGGGTTCCACGAGGTCTGGGGTGTGGTCAGCGGGGCAGCCGATGTGACCGAACTGACCGAGGAAGACAGCCAGGCCCTGGGACAGGGGCTGTCCCAGGTCCTGGCCGCCTACCGGGCCTGGAACCTGACCTCGTTCAACTTCGCCGTGATCGGCGGCGGGCCGCAGGCCCGCGAGCACGGACACCAGGTCGTGCTCAAGGTGATCAGCCGGTCCAATCCCGAGCCGTGGTACCGCAGCGACGCCACCTATTTCGAGCGCCTCTACGGAGAGGCACTGATCGACCTGAGCCCGGAGGAGGTAGCGGACGGCGTCCGGGCCAGATTCTGATCTGCGCAGCGGCCGGTCTTTAGTCCTGATCTGCCCGCGGGCGCAGGCGCTGCGGATCTGATGGCTGGCGCTGTTCGAGCGTGGCGAGCCGGAGCTCGAGCTGGTCGATCCGGTGCCGGAGGATCTCCAGTTGGGCCTCGTCGCCAAGCCGCCGCTGCGCGGTGCGGCGCAGCCGGGGGGAGGCCTCGGCGCGCGCGGCGACGAGCGCGAGCGGCACCAGCCGCTGCGGCCCATGCGGCCCGTCCACGAGCCGGGACGGGATCTGCCCGGTGCGGTACCAGTTGCGCAGGACGGCACGGGAGGCACCGGTGTCCGCGGCCGCCCGTTCCAGCGTCACCCAGTCCGAGCCCTCGAGCTGGGCAGCCAGCTCGAGTTCGAGCTCCCATTCGTCGAGCCGGTCCTCCCAGTCCATGACTACATGACCCTCCACCCTGCGAAACGCGCGAACTCACCCCTATTAATAGCATGGTATTGACTAGGCAACAGACATGCTGCACGGTGATCACATGTTTGAGCGATTCACTAACCGCGCCCGGCACGTGGTCGTGCTTGCCCAAGAGGAAGCCCGGCGACTGCACCACAACTACATCGGCACCGAGCACATCCTGCTCGGGCTCCTCGGCGAGCCCGACGGGCTCGCGTTCCAGGCCCTCGAGCGCTTCGGGATGTCGCTTGACAGCACCCGCGAAGAGGTCAAAGCCATCGTCGGCACCGGGAAAGCGGAGCACAGCGGGCATATCCCGTTCACCCCGCGTGCGAAGAAGATCCTCGAGCTCGCGCTCCGCGAGGCCCTGCAGCTGCACCACAACTACATCGGTACCGAGCACATCCTGCTCGGAGTGATACGGGAAGGCGACGGCGTCGGCGCGCAGGTCCTGAAGCAGCATTCCGCCGACCTCATGCCGATCCGCATGGCCGTGCTGGATTTGCTGTCCACGGTGCCGACCGAGGTCACCCGGGGCCGCCGCTGGCTGCGCCGCCGTTCCGCGGCCGGCCCCGGCGAGGCACCGGAGCCAGGCGAGTCGGCGGAGCTGCGCACCACGCCGGCCGCCGACATCAGCCTGAGCGAAGCCGCCCGCCTGGCCGGATCACAGCCGGTCGGCTCGCACCATCTGCTGCTCGCCGCCCTTGGCGATCCCGATACCGCCGCGGCCCGGGCCCTCGCCGCTCTCGGCGTTAACCTGGACCAGGCCAGGGAGGCACTCCGCCACGCCGACGTCACCGGCACCAGCGATGAGCAGCCAGAAGAGGCCGGCCGGCGCCAGATGCTGATCCGCGTGACCGACGAGCAGCTCACGATCGAGGCAACCGACCCGGTGATCATCGACCTCGGCCGCGCCGCGCTCCAGGCGCTCGGCGAAAAGGTCAGCCCCCCTGGCACCATTCGCGGTGACCTCCCCGTCAGCGCCAGCCTCGCCAACGTCTGGCAGGCGCTCCATGACAGCCTCGAGGCCATCCAGCGGCGCGCAACGTTGCCTGCGGAGCCTCCGGGCTCACCGAGCCATCCGGACCAGCCAGGAACCACGGCCGCTTAGGCGGAAGTGCACACGACCGCGTTGTGCCCGCCCAGCCGTTCGTGCATCATCGCCGGCCGCAACCATCACGGCAACGCGATGGCCGCCATCACGGAGCTGGCAAGCGGCGACCCCGGGTACAGCGGCGCGTCATCCCGTCTACTGTTGGCCTGTGGATACGCGAGAGGCAGCCCAGCGGTGGGCGGATGTGTGGGAGCGCGGCTGGCGCGAGCATGACGCGGCGGCTATTGCCGCGCTTTATGCCGAGGACGCGTTCTGGCAGCAGCATCCGTTCCGCGAGCCGGAGCCGGGTTACCTGGCTCGCGTGTTCGCGGAGGAAGAGTCGGCCCAGTGCCGGTTCGGCCCGCCGATCGTCGACGGCGATCAGGCGGCTGTGCCCTGGAGCGCGCAGACCAGGCTGACGGATGGCGGCACCGAGAACCTGGCGGGGGTGTCATTGCTGCGCCTCAGGGCCGACGGGCTCGTAGTGGAAGAGCGCGACTTCTGGGCTCAGGGCTGATGCGGCCGTGAATGTGTCGGCCGCAATTGCGTAGCGCGAGTCGGTCCTGGCCGCCGGGCGTTAGTTCGCCTCGACGAGCCTGGCGAGGTTGCCCAGTGCCATCCGGGTGCCGGTCTCGTTGTCGGCGGTGGGCACGCTGTCAGGGATCCCTTGGTGCACGACCAGCACGTCAGTGCCGCCGTCGGTGTCGGTAAGCGTGGTCGTCATCGTCATAGTGCCGCCGAGCGCGGGATCTGCGGTCTCGAACTCGAGCACTTCGACTACCTGCTCGTCCGGCACGAGCCTGGCGAAGTGGCCGTGGTAGGTGTCGGTCCGTGGCGCCGACTTGCCGGTCCTGCCCGGCGCATCGTAGCTGAGCGAGACCCGGAACGAGCCGCCTTCGCGGGCATCGAACTCATGCACGTGGCCGGTCATGCCTTCCGGTACCCGCCATTTCGCGACCGCGTCGGCATCCAGGATCGCCTGGTAGACAGCCGAACGCGGAGCGTTCACGTGAGCAGAGACCCGCGTCGAATACACCTAACCAACTTACCGTTGGGACTGAGCGCAAGCACCGCCACGGTTCGCTACGCACAGCGCGAACGCGCCTACGGCTAGGCTGGTCAGCGTGTCCGATCACTACCGCGCGCCGGGCTGGTTCACGCGTAAGGTTTTCAACCAGCTGGTGGCCTTCCTTACCAGGCAGGGCATCAGCGTTCTCGGCTCGCGGGTCCTTGCGGTGAAGGGCCGGACAAGTGGTGAGTGGCGTACCACACCGGTGAACCTGCTCACCTACGATGGCCGCCGTTACCTCGTGGCACCCCGCGGCGAAACCCAGTGGGTGCGCAACCTGCGCGCCGCCGACACCGGCGAACTGCGGCTGGGCCGACGTGCCGAGAGCTTCCACGGCCGAGAGCTCACCGACGACGAGAAAGTACCGGTCCTGCGCGCCTACCTCAAGAGGTGGAAAGCCGAGGTCGGGATCTTCTTCGAGGGCACCGGGCCGGACTCCAGCGACGACCAGATCCGGGCTATCGCGCCCAAACACCCTGCGTTCGAGGTGCTTCCTGTCACGTAGGCCGTCGCGGCCCCATCGGCATTGGGCAGGCTGGACCGTCGACTCAGGCCGGTCCCGCAGCACGTGGTCAGGGATCGGTGCGGCCGGCGTCCTGCGGGTCAAGCGCCTCCTGGATCAACGAGGGCTGTGGTAGGGCCTCCCCGCCGCCGGGCAGTGCGGCTGGCGCCGCGGCGGCCGCGGTAGCCATGTCCGGGGCGGGCACCTCTGCGCCGGCCTCGGGCCACTGCTTGAGCTCGACCTGCGGGATCAGCCAGGAGGCCAGGAAGGCGAGCGCGGCGATCGGCACCGCGACCAGGAACACGGTCTGGATCGACTCGGCGTAGCCGGCCACGAAGC
>JBAUAY010000870.1:0-1687 GCA_049676235.1 Streptosporangiaceae bacterium | reverse complement strand
GTTCTCCAGCCGGGTGATCAGGCCGACGGGCGGCTTGCCGGGTACCAGGTCGAGTTCGGTTTCCGAGATCCGCACCGCCGGGACGGGCACGCCGTCGAACCGCAGGTGCGCCCACACCTGATTGCCGGAGCCCCAGGCGGGCGTGCAGATGATGGTGAATCCGCCGAGCACGCCGATGTCCTCGCGGGCATCGCGGGGACGGTTGCCTTTCTTTGCCTGGGAGATCTGGGTGCGCAGCATGCTGCACAGGCAGGTGGCGGCGTCGGTCCTCTTGCTGAATGCCTGCCCGTCGAGGCGCATGGTGAACGCGTCGCCGCGGGTGTCGGTGCGCCGTTCGAGGGCGGCGCCGAGCTGGGCGGTCACGTCGGTGAGGCGGGTGACTGACTGCGCGCTGTCGCTGATCTTGGTTTTGAGGTGCTGCTGGGTGCGCCGCCAGGCAGATTCCAGGCGTTCGAGGCGCTGGACCTCGGAGTCGGCTTTGGCTTTGGCCAGGATGCGCATGTCCCCGGTGGCCAGCGCGGTGACCTCGCTGTAGGACAGGGACTGCACGTCGCCGCCGATGTCCTCGGCGTCCCGGCCGGTGGTCTTGCCGTGGATGACCTGGTCGATGAACTTGGCCTTGCGGGTGACGGTCTGCCACATGTAGGCGTCGAAGCTGCGCTCGGTGACGTACCGGTAGATCTGCACCTGGGGGTGCTTATTGCGCTGGCGCAGGATGCGGCCTTCCCGCTGGGCCACATCCGCGGGCCGCCACGGGCAGTCCAGGTGGTGCAGGGCGATCGCGATGTCCTGCACGTTCATCCCGACCCCCATGAGCTTGGTTGAGCCCATCAGGACCGCGACCTTGCCGGCGCGTGCGGCGGCGAACAGCTCGGCCTTGGCCTTGTCGGTCCTGGCGTCGTGCATGAACCGGACCTTCCGGGGGTCCACGCCATACTCGGCGAGCTTGCCGCGCAGGTACTCATAGGCGTTCCAGCGGCTCTTGCCGCCTGGGGTGCCGAGGTCGCAGAAGACGATCTGGAGACTGCCCTTGACGGGCAGCGGGTTCCCGTCGGCGTCGTAGTAGGTGTCGTCGCGGTGCTCGTGCTCGATCCGGGCGATGTTCTGCGCGGCGACGTCGAGTTTCCCGGTCTCCGGCGTCCCTAGCCCGGCCAGCCGCGGGTCCAGTGCGGCTAGCCGGCCGTCGTTGGAGATCTTGAGCATGTTGTCTTCTTCGGGCAGGACGGCGTGGCGGCGCACGTCCTCGGCCCGGCTGGCCAGGGTGCCCATGAAGTCGAGCAGCTGCTCCGATGGCTCGACCGGGATGACCTCGGGCTTGCCGCCGGCCAGCTCGGGTACCGGGAGCTTGAGGTCTTCCTTGGTCTTGACGTCGGCGGCGACCCGCCACATGTCCAGCAGCTCGGGGATGTTGCGGAACCGGGCGAACCGGTCCTTGACCCGGATGCCGCCTTCGGGGGCGACCTCGACGTCGGTGGTGGTCTCGGCGAACGTGCCGACCCAGGCGTCGAAGTCCTCGATGCCCGCGTCGGCCAGCAGGTCCGGCCGCAGGTAGCGGCACATGACGTACGCCTCGGTCATCGAGTTGGCGATGGGGGTGGCGGTCGCGAAGGTGACGACCCGGCGGCCGTGGGTGGTGCGCAGGTAGTCGAGTTTCATCTCCAGGTCGCTGGCGCGGCCTGACCCGTCG
>JBAUAY010000869.1:0-1664 GCA_049676235.1 Streptosporangiaceae bacterium | reverse complement strand
GAGCCACCACCCGGCTGACGCCGAGCAGCGTGGCTAGCCGGATGGCGTCCCGCAGCGCCCGGTCGTGCTCACGGGCCAGGTCCTGATCGGGGTGCAGCGGGTTGCCCCAGGCGTTCAGCGCGTCGACCTGCAGCCCGTGCCCGGCGATGGCGGCCAGCCAGCCCGACCGGGCCTGGCCGCTGGCGAGTAGAGCCGCGACGTCGCAGTGCGGGTGCGGTGCGTAGCCGCCCGCGCCGATCTCCAGGTGGGTAATCTCGGGGGCGGCTCCGGGCAGCCAGGTCAGTATCCGCTCCAACGGCCAGTCCAGGAACGCCTCGAGTACCACGCCGACGCGCAGCCCGCCGTTCTGTTCCTGTTCCTGGCCCTGGCCCTGGCCGTCGGCTGTCATACCTGTTCAGCCTCCCGCCCGGGACAAGATCGTTTGCCGATAGCTGGATAGTGCCTCCGGCGGTTATGACCTGTCAAGAGTCTGTGAGTATGTATGGACAAACTGGAAATAGAGTTGGAACCGGCGGTCCACGACGCCCTGCCGCGCCTGTCCTGGGCTCGATTCGGCGGCCCGGTGCGCTCCCGAGGCCCGTGGCTGCGGCGCTTATAACGGCCAGGTTTCCGCGTTAACTCTGCAGTGGTTAGTATGTACAAACAAATGAGCCTAGCTACCCGCCGGATGTCGACGATGCCTGAACGCGAACCAAGCACCAGCGGCCCGATCACCATCGACCGGACCAGCCCGGTGCCGCTGTACTTCCAGCTGGCTCAGCACTTCGAATCGGCCATAAGATCCGGTGCGCTCAAGGTCGGGGCCCGGCTGGAGAACGAGGTCCAGCTGGCGGAGATGCTTGGCCTGTCGCGGCCTACGGTGCGGGCAGCCTTCCTCTACCTGGCGAACAAGGGGCTGGTGGTGCGCAAGCGCGGCGCCGGAACCCTGGTGGCCAACGAGCGGATCGACCGTAACGTCGAGCTGACCAGCCTCTACGACGACCTCGTGGCCAGCGGCAGGAATCCCGCCACCCGGGTGCTCAAGGCCGAGGTCAGCCACGCCAGCGATCAGGTCGCCGACGCGCTCCAACTCCCCGAGCGGGCCCTGGTGATGTCGCTGGAGCGGATCAGGATGGCCGATGGCGAGCCGATGGCCCTGATGCACAACTACCTGCCCGCCGGGCTGGTCCAGCTGAACGTCGAGATGCTCGAGGAGCACGGCCTGTACGAACTGCTCCGCGCGTCCGGCGTCGGGCTGTACTCGGCGACCCAGCGGATGGGCGCCAAGAACGCCTCGACCGCCGAGGCGCGCACGCTGAACGAGACCCGCGGCACGGCCCTGCTGACCATGGAGCGCATCGCCTACGACCAGTCGGGCCGCCCCGTCGAGTTCGCCCGGCACTTGTACCGCGCCTCCCGGTACGCGTTCACCACCAGTTTCCCGCGGCCCGAGGCGGCGCTCCGCTAACGGGGGCTGGCCCGCAGACGGCGGCCCTTGTCAGCGTTAGCCTTATGGGTTGACGGCCTGCATGGGCGGCGAATGCTCGTTTCTCACCCGTGTGGGGTGGTCCCGGCGGCTGTATGGCCTGCTTGCCTGGTACTAGCATCAGCGGGCTATCCGTGGCGCGTACCGAGCAGCGGCATCCGCCGGGTCCGGCTCACCGAGCGAATGGTTTGTTGTTGCG
>JBAUAY010000868.1:0-16065 GCA_049676235.1 Streptosporangiaceae bacterium | reverse complement strand
TCGTCTTCGATGACGCCGAGGACGGCGCTATCGAGGGCGCCGCGAACGCGATCTTCTTCAACCACGGGCAGTGCTGTGTCGCCGGATCGCGGCTGTATGTCCAGCGGGGACGGTTCGACGAGGTTGTTGACGGCGTCGCGCAGATCGCCAAGTCGATCAAGATGGGACCGGGGATGGAGCCGGGGACGCAGATGGGCCCGCTAGTCTCCGACGAGCAGTTCCGTCGGGTAACCAGCTTCCTGGAGTCCGGGAAGTCCGACGGCGCCACCACGCTGGCCGGCGGTGGCCGGTTCGGCGAAAGCGGCTACTTCGTCGAGCCCACCGTGCTAACTAATACCCGCCCGGAGATGCAGGTCGTCCGTGAGGAGATCTTCGGGCCGGTTCTGGTCGCCGCCCCGTTCACCGACCTGGATGAGATCGCCTCGGTCGCGAATGACTCCGAGTACGGACTCGGCGCGGGCATCTGGACCAGGGACATCTCCAAGGCGCACGCCCTGGCGAAGAAGCTCCGGGCCGGTACCGTCTGGATCAACTGCTACAACGTGTTCGACGCGGCGCTGCCGTTCGGCGGATACAAGCAGTCCGGCTGGGGCCGCGAGATGGGCCACGAGGCGCTTCATGCTTACACCGAGGTCAAGGCCGTCACCACTCAGCTGTAATTCAGCCGCCTTAGCTCCCGGGGCCGGACCGACAGGTCCGGCCCCGGGCATGTGCCCAGGAACTGCCTAGCTGGAGGAGTGCGCCCCGTCTGGCG
Organism: Streptosporangiaceae bacterium; assembly: GCA_049676235.1. Classification (GTDB taxonomy): domain Bacteria; phylum Actinomycetota; class Actinomycetes; order Streptosporangiales; family Streptosporangiaceae; genus Palsa-504. Next base: position 15,311 of record JBAUAY010000868.1, on the reverse strand, counting down.
GGGGCAGCGTGGTGGCCAGTCCGGTCAGGAGGATGTCGAGGCCGCGTTCGAGTTCGGCGGCGCCGTCGTAGGAGGCTAGGACGGGGGCGAGGCTGCGGAGCAAGGGGAATTCGCCGATCGGCAGCCGGTGCAGGCCGAGCCGCAGCAGGTCGTCGGTCTCGTCCGGGTTGTCGACGAGTTCTTGCAGCTCGTTGAACACATGGCCATGCAGGAAGCCGAACAGGGCCCGGTAGATGTGCAGTGCGTCGGCGCCGCTAAAGCCGGCCCGGGTGAGCAGGGCGAGGACGTCTTCGAGCGGGCGCAGGGTGCCCGGCGGCCGCAGCGCGAGCGGTGTGGCCAGGGGCCGGGTGACCAGCAGCGGCACCACGTGCGGGTGGGCCAGCGCCAGCGCGCGGTAGTCACGGGCGACGGCACGCAACTGGCCGGCCCAGTCAGGGTCGGCAGGGTCGACCTTGAGCTGGGCGAGCACGGTCTCGGCCACGCCATCCAGCAGCGCTGCCTTATTGGGCGCGTGCCGGTAAAGGATCATCGGGTCCCGGTTCAGGGCGCGGGCGAGGCGGCGCATGGACAAGCCTTCGGCCCCGTCGCGGTCGATGATCTCCAGCGCGGTGGTCAGCACCAGGTCGCGGGTGATCTTGCCGTCCCGGTGCGCGTCAGCATCCTGGACGGTGCGGTCGGCGGACGGCCGGGTCATCGCAACAGCACCTTCTCACATGCGGCGGGTCCGATCTAATTTCGTAGACCTACATTGTAGACACTATCTTAGCGGAAGCGTCGACCGTAGAGCGGCCTACGGCTTCGAGACCATGGGCAAAAGGCATTTCGACTCCGAACGGGCAGTCGTGACAGCCCTGCGCATGGGCACGGGCCCGGTGCCTGTTCCGGGACGAATCCGACGCCAATCCACCCTACCGCCGGGCCATGCGACGGCGCGTGGTGCCGAGGCGCCTTGCGAGCCGTCAAGTGGTTCGTTGTCCCGATGGGCGCCACCTGTCACTGCGAGTGGCCCGCAGGGGTTCTGCCGGCTGGCGTGGGTGCGTCCGTATCGACGGGACCCGGCTCGGAGCGATACCAGGACCGCCAGATCAGGCGATGCACCGGGATCAGCCTGGGGATGTCGCGCAGGCCGGGGATAAACGGGACGAGCAGCAGCAGGATCGTAGCCAGCCCGGTCATGTAGATCGCGATCATGTCGATGTTGGCCGAGTTGGTCCATCCCGGCACCTGGTACCAGAGCGTGTACAGCCACGGCCAGGGCTGGCCAGGATAGCTACCGGTCTCGTTCATCACGCCCCACTGGCTGCCCGTCAGGCCCATCGCCTGAGCCTGACCGGCGAAGTAGGCCCCGTCCTCGATGAACAGCAGCGGCTTGGTGAAGTTCGTGCCGTAGAACGGCTGCTGAGACAGGAGGTCGGTGCCCAGCGCGCCGCTGCGCGCCAGGGTGAGCTCGCCGGCCATCAGCGCCGGCACGGGCCCGTCGTTAGCCGCGGGGACGACCGGGCTGCCATTGGCGAACTTCACCTTCGCCACGGCGGTGTCGTAGGCGCTGGCCCCACTTCAGTTGCTGCGCGGGAGAGGCCGCCCGGTAGGTGGCCAGCGGGGCAGCGATGGCCGGGTCGGAAGTCGCGAGCGAGGCAAGCGGCCCGAGGACAAAGTCCTGCGCCGCGTCGACTGGCTGCGTGACGCCCACGATGGTGGCCGGGGAGAACAGCAGCCGCTGGGCGGCGCCGCTGGTGTCGTTGTAGGGCGGCCCGTAGGTAGCGGTCTCGCTGGTTCCGTCCAGTTCGCTGGCCGCGGTGGCCAGGAAGTCGGCGGGCGCCAGCCTGGCCCAGGTAGCGACGGTGACCGGCGGGACGTCCGGGGAGGACAGCACTCCGGCCAGGCCCAGGGTGAGCGCCAGCACGATCACCGAGGCGATGGTGCCTTCCTTCAAGATGTCATAGCGGCGGTTCGGGCCGCGCCAGGGAGCGGCGCTGGCCGCTGCGATGGCGCGCCGGCGCAGCCGTCCCCGTCCCACGGCCTCGGCGGCGTCCGTGTCAATCGGGTGCGACACCCCGCGCACCCGGACCAGCAGCACGTGCGCGCCGACGATCGTTATCAGCACGATCGGGAGGAGCACGATGTGCCACATCAGCATCTGCCCGGTGTTCATCACGTTGAAGAACGCGCCGACCCCGACGGAGTTGAACGCGTCCTTGCCGCTGATGGAGATCCACTGGGAGTCGAAATTCTGCTGCGACACATAACCGGTGAAACACTCCAGGACCGAGGCCACGAACGCGACCACGCCGGTGATCCAGGTCATGGTCCGGCGGCCGCGCCAGGCGGCCATCCAGAACTTGCCCCACAGGTGGATAACGAGCAGCGCCCTCGCCGGTTCAAGGCGGGATCGGGCTAGATCTTGAACCGCTTACAGAGACCTCGTTTTCGATGGAGCACTGTTCCGGTTCCATGATCATTTACGAGGTTCAGTGAAAGGGCTCCCGACGCCAATTATCGCTTCCCCTGTTTCGTCGGCCTCCTCGGTCAGCTCAACCAGTCGTGTCTCCGTGAGGCATCACGGTGGTGAGCGTGCAGGCGCCTGGGCGGACGGAACAGTGTCAGGACCGCCTCGTCCGCCCGCGCCCGGGTACCGGCCAGCGAAGACGGTGTGGTGGAGAGCCGGCCCTTGCCGGGGCCGGCTGGCCATGTTAGACGAGGCGCTGGTGGACGTAGCACCATCTCCACTGCGACCCCGGCTCCAGGCCGGTGGCGAGCGGGTGGTCGGTCTCCTCGTAGTGCGCCCTGGCGTGCCGGTTCGGCGAGTCATCGGAACATGCCACCCAGCCGCAGCTCAGGCACACCGCTAGGGACGCCCGGCGGTCCGTGCGGTCCTGGCAGTCCCGGCAGTGATCCGACTGAGGCGTGACCGGCGTGAGCCCGTCAAGGTGCTCACAGTGCGGCGCCGACCCATTCAGGCTGATGGCGGGCACGTCCACGGCCATGTTCTGGGCGGGGATCATGGCAGGCCCCCTTACCGTGATAGAGACGCCGGGTCTGGCCCGGCTGGTCACTGGCAAGTTAACGCTGATAGCAGTACGGCGGAAACGGGCAACCTGAGCAGGACCCATCACCAGAACCGATCACCTCGTGTCACCGGTGGGACAGGCCGGTCAGGCATTCCCACCGGACGGGATGCGGAAGTAGGCTTGCGGGCAGCTTTCCTGTCCCGGGGCCGGGTGTGCATGCGGGCGGATCCGTCGCCAGCGGTCGTGGCGGCATCGATGCTCACGATCCGGTGGGCAGTTTCCAGGGAGTACAGGGATGGACCGGACACGGACTTGGCGGCGGGTGTGGAGCTACGTCAGCTTCGTTATTTCGTGACGCTAGCCGAGGAGCTGCATTTCGGCCGGGCGGCGGAGCGGGAGCACATCGTGCAGTCGGCGCTAAGCCAGCAGGTGCAGCGGCTGGAACGTGAGCTGGGGGTCCGCCTGCTGGAACGCAGCACGCATCACGTCTCACTGACCGCTGCCGGGGCGGTGTTCCTGGTGGAGGCGCGGCAGATCCTGGCGCACGTGGACCGCGCCGTGGGGGTGGCACGGAGCGCGGTAGGTACGGCTGCGACGCTGCGGGTCGGCATCATCGACTCCAGCTACGACTCGATGCCGCAGATCCTGCACGAGGTCCAGGCCCGCTACCCCGGTCTGGTCATCCACCAGGTCGAGGCCAGCGTACCCGAGCAGTACCAGCAGCTCGCCGACGGCCGCCTGGACGTCGGCATCGGCCGCGCCGCGCTCGCCCCGCCGCAAATCGCATCTCTGCTGTTTCGCCAGGACCCGCTCGGGGTCCTGGTGCCAACCGGTCACCGGTTCGCCGGACTTGAAGGCGTCCCCGTCGCCGTCCTGGCTGAGGAGCCGCTGCTGCTCGCCGAAGAAGTACGGGCTCCGGAATTCAATCAGTTCACCGTCGAGATGTGCCGGTCGGTCGGCTTCACCCCGACGGTATACGGGGGGACCGTGGAGAGTAGCCGGGCGGCCGCCGACCTGGTCGCCCAGGGACGCTGCCTGTACTGCGTGCCCTCCTCCTGCATCTCCGCGCTCCCCGGAACCATCTGGCGGCCCCTCACCGAACCGGCCTCGTATTACCCATGGTCGGTGCTGTGGCGTGCGGCCGAGGTCTCCGGCCACGTACGCGCCGTCGTCACCTGCGCGGAGGCGATGTCAAAACGGCTCGGCTGGCTGGCGACCGCCGGCCAGGCGGCACATTGAACGATTTGCATGCGGCGCCTCCAGCGACCGCCGGCGGACCGCCGCTGGACCCGCCGAGCAGGGCGGCAAAAGCCCGGCGCCGCAGCCGGGGCCAGCGCCACGGATCATGGCCTGCTGACAGCGGGTGGTCGCCCTAGGCCTGGTCCTCAACGCGCCAGGTCCGGGCCTGACGGGCTCATTTCGGTCGGCTGATCGGCGTCGGCGGCCTTGGCGTGAATAAGCGTCGGCGCGTGCCGCCAGGTGAGGCAGGCGATCGCGCCGAGGGGGATCGGGGGCAGGTAGGTGACGGCTCGATACAACAGCACGGCGGCTGTCACCTGCGCGCTGACCCGGTGGTCGGCGCCGACGGCCAGGGTGGCGATCAGTCCGAGTTCGGTGATTCCGAGACCCCCGGGGGTAATGGGCAGCACCGTCAGCAGCCGGACGAACGCGAAGGCCGCCAGGGAGGTCTGCCAGGACACCTGGGCTTGGGATAGGCCAATGCCGCGCAGGCACGCCAGCAGCACGAGCCACAAGGTGAGGTTGCTCGCGGCCGTGGTGGCGGTGATCCACCAACCGCGCGCGGCGATCAGGGCGCCGGCCCGGTCGCGGAAGCCGAGCAGTGATCCAGGGACGTCGAAGGACGCCTGCCGGCGTGCCACCCGACAGGCCATGACGAGCGCGACCTGCAGCGCGCGGCCCGCGCGGAGCGCGAACGACTCGCTCCGCATGAGGAGGCCGAGCCCGGCTGCCATGGCGATGAGCAAGATCAGGCCGGCCGCCGCGGCGGCGATTAGGCCGACCCCGGGCCGGCTGGCCGTCGCCAGGATCATCAGGGCGAGGACCGGCAGGCCCAGGCGGGCGAAGACATTCCAGATTCCCGACACCAGGGTGTAGAGCACGTATTCAGCCGTGCTGACACCCCAGCTCGAGAGCATCGCCCAGCTGACCCCCATGGCGAGGGCCCCTCCGGCGGGCAGGGTGTTCGCCACTGCATTGGAGCCCAGGTTGACCACGGCCGCTTCGCGCAGCCGTATCGATGGCAGTATCGAGCAGATCATGATCCAGGTAGAGACCATGCTGGCTGCGGCGGCCGTGCCGACGAGCAGTGCCTGGGCCCACGTCATCGCTTGCATGCTGGCCCATACGCTGCGGTAGGACGCAAAATGCGGGAGGGCGAAACCGAATATAGCCGCGACGAGGGCGATCGATGCTGCGGTGCGGAAGATCTCCCGGCCTGTCCGCGCCGGACCCTTAACAGCGGCTGCTGGCGGTCCGGCAATGGCCGTCATCGGAGGGCGTGACGTACGCAGGCCAGTTCGGAATGGTGCATGTTGTGCCCGCTCTCACCGGACGGCGTCGGCCTGTCAGGGGGCGCCGCCATGGCGCGGCGAGCCGGCCGGTCATGCTCCAGTCAACCCCGGCAACGCCAAGGCGGAAATGAGCTACCTGAGATCGGCCTATCACCAGAACCGATCAGTCGGCGGCCGTCATGCCGGTGCGATGCACCCTGCCTGACGGGGAAGTCGAACTCGAGCTGGGCGCGGCGCTCAGCAAAACTCGACACCAGCATGTGGCCGGCCGGAGCAAAAGCTGCAGCATGTAGCCGGGCGGAGCAAAGTCTGCCCGGGCACCGTCGCTTGCTATTCCGTGACTGCGGTGCGAGAGTAGGCAACGCAGCCATCGATAAATTCTGCTCCGGACCTCGGCAGTCAAGACCTAGAGCCTGGTGGTTCGTTGAGTCATTATCGATGGCATTGTCGTGCTGATCGGGGTGCTGAAGTTTTCTTAATGGCCGGTAATCCGGCGACAGAGAATTTCCTAACTGTTTCGCCCCGGGAGCTTTAAACGGGGAGTAGCGTAACAGCATTTTGCCTGTGCTCTTCCCGGATCAAGGACGGTTTTCCAGCTGGCATTATTGCTGTTCTCCGCACGCGGGCAGACCTACTGGCCTTCATCGAGGCTCGACCACGAAGTTGTTGGCATCGCCAGCTCTAAGGAAAGGAACCATCAACATGAATGCTCGACCGAATGTCGTCCTGGTCCACGGCGCGTGGGCCGACGGCTCGTGCTGGAGCGCCGTCATCGAACGGCTGCAGGCCGATGGCTACAACGTCACGGCACCCCAGTTCCCGGAGTCCTCGCTGGCCGCTGACGTCGCCCGGCTGCGCCAGGTCCTGGACCGCCAGGACGGCCCGACCATCGTCGCCGGCCACTCTTATGGGGGGCAGATCATGACTGCCCTGGGCACGGACGGGCCGAACGTCGCCGGCCTGGTCTACATCGCCGCCTTCGGACTGGACGAGGGTGAGTCGATCGGCGGCCTGCTTGCGCAGGGCGGCCCTCCCACCCCCGCGCTGGCCCATCTCGACATCGACAAGCAGGGCTTCGCCTGGGTGCCAGAGGACGACTTCGTGAACCACTTCGCCGCGGACGTCGATCCGGTTAAGGCACGCGTCATGTTCGCCGTGCAGCAGCCCCTGGCCACGTCCACGTTCGAGGACGTGATGGGTGTCCCCGCCTGGAAATCGCACCCGTCCTGGTTCCTGGTGGCCGCTGACGACCAGGCCATCCCCCCCGACGCCGAGCGCCAGTTCGCCAAGCGCATGGGCGCTACCACCGTCGAAGTCCCGACCGGCCACGTGGCGATGGTCTCCCACCCCGATGAGGTGGCGCAGCTCATCGAAACCGCCGCCAAAACCGTCCAAGCAGACCGCTAGCCGCTTATCAGCGACCGGATCGGACAGGGGCGTGAACGAGCTCCTGAGCTTGGCGATCAAGGCACAGGGCGATCTGGATCGCTGGGCCAGGAGCCTGCCAGCTGGGGGCTAGTCCCGTGACACAATGAGCTGACATGGAAGACGGGCGTCCCTCGGTAACCGCCCGCCGGGTCGCAGCACACCGGCTCGGCTTCTCCCGGGTCCCCGCGGCCTACGGCGTCCCCGCCGCCGACGATGCCCTAGCCGCCGACGTCGCGGCCGGGCTGGTTGCCCCGGCGAACCGGATGCATGACTACCTCGCCGCGCGCACCTCGTTCTTCGACCGGACTGTCGTCAGCGCCATCGACCGCGGAGTGCGGCAGGTCGTGGTCGGCGCGGCCGGCTACGACGGCCGTGCGTTCCGGTATGCCAAGCCGGGCGTTAGCTGGTTCGAGGTGGACCATTCCGCGACCCAGCGGGACAAGCTGGAAAGGCTGGGGCGGCTGGGCATCGCCGCGTCGCGCGTGCGGTTCGTCGAGGCCGACTTCACTGCAGACCCGGTGGCGGACCGACTGCTCGCCGCCGGGCTCGAGGCGAGCGTGCCCAGCCTGTTCCTGCTCGAAGGGATCGCGGTCTACCTGGAGCCGGCCGTCCTGGAGACCGTGCTCGGGCAGTTTCGCCAGGTCGCCGCGCCCGGTAGCCGCCTGGCCATCAGCGTGTCGCTGTCGCGGAAGCACGACGAGGGCGCCCGGGCCCGCTTCCAGGCCGCAGTGGCCGCCCTGGGGGAGCCGGCCAGGTCCATATTCGACGCCGGCCAGGCCGAAGACCTGCTCGCGCGGACCGGGTGGCGGACCATACCCGGCCGCGAGGAGACGGCCGCCAAACGCGAGCGTCTGCGCTCGGCCGGCCTGCTCACGGCCATCGTCGGCCCTTGGGCGTCCCAGGTGTCAGCGCCGTCCAAGCCGTCCAAGCTGTCGAGGCCGTCCGCGTCACCTCCGCCGTCAGCGCCCCCGCCGGGCTCGGTCTCCTGGTCAGCGCTGCTGTCCCAGGCGCTGGTCGCCTATACGATCGAGTTCGACAACGAAGCCGAGCACCGCCTCCCGCACCGCACGACCAATCACGGGGCGTCCGGCCAGGCAGGCGACGACCCGGCGACCTGGCTGGTGTCGCTGGTCATGTGGGAGAACTGCCTGCGGCACGTCACCGACCAGCCGATCACCGTCGGCGAACTCGAGACCCGCGCGCGCACCGGAACGAACCTGGACGGCATGCGGCGCTGGGGCTATATCACCATCGACGGCACCGCCACGAAGATCCATAAGGGCCGTCCAGGCCCGGCCGCCGTCCTGCGCGCCACCGCCGCCGGGTTGCGGGCGCGCGAGGTGTACCTGCCGCTGCTCGACCTCATCGAGCAGCGCTGGCGAGAACGCTTCGGCGCTGGCCGGGTTGACCGGCTGCGAGAGTCTCTTGTGACTGTGGTCAATCAGCTCGATCCCGGACTGCCCGACTGCCTGCCGATCCTCGGCGCGGCCTTGCTCAGCCGCGGACCGGACCCCGCGCTGCCGCCCGCGGGCCACGTCGATCCCGCCGGACTGCCGCTGTCGGCGCTGCTGTCCCGGGTGCTGCTGTCGTTCGCCCTGGAGTACGAGCGCGAAGCGGGCCTGTCCCTGGCAATCAGCGCGAACGTGCTGCGCGTCCTGGGCCCGGGTGGGACCCGGCTTCGTGACCTCCCGCCGCTGACCGGCACCTCCAAGGAGGCCGTTAGCTGGGCGCTGGGCATCCTGATCCGGGGGCACTGGGCGGCCGAGGAACCTGATCCGGCCGCGAGCCGCGGCAAGATCGTCCGCCTCACCCCGGGGGGACTCGACGCGCAGCGTCTCTACCACCAGTTCCTCGGCACGATCGAGCAGCGCTGGCACGAGCGCTTCACCGGCCGCGCGATCGGTGCCCTCCGGGCATCGCTGGCCGCGCTGGCCACCGCGCCCGACGGTGAGCCGCCGCCGCTGTTGGCAGGACTGGAGCCCTACCCGGACAACTGGCGAGCCGCGGTTCCCCGTCCCGCCACCCTGCCGCACTACCCGATGGTCCTGCACCGTGGCGGCTACCCGGACGGAAGCTAGCTCCCGGATGGCCGGAAATTCTGCTGAGGACGAGGCCGCCGCGATGGTGGCTGCCGTCCGAGATGATCCCGCCCGGCGCCTGGAATTGGCTGCCGGCTTCTACGACCGCCGGACGGGGCAGGCTAGCATCGCGTCCTACCGCCGGGCGGAGCTGGCCTTCATGCACTGGCAGATCCGGCGGGGGGTCCTCGCCGCGCCAAGTGCGGACCGGCCCGGGAGCCCATGGTGGCGGGCCGTCAACGAAGGCCTCCTTCGCGATGCCTGGCAGGCTGAGCTGCTGGTCAGCGGTCAGCCCGGAGCGGTGAGCCGGCCCAGTGTCGCATGCTGGGCCCGGTTCCTGCGCCGGCCGTCGGCCGAAGTGTGGTACCGGGCCCACAATGCCAGCATCGTCGCCGGATACCTGGACCACCGCGATCTCTCCCGCCAGGAACACCCGGTAGAACAATTCTTCATGGACGTCGCCCTCATCCGCGTGCTGTACGCCCATAGCCTGCTCACCGCTCCGCGCCTGGCCCTGGGCCGGTTGGCTCCGGTCGGCCGGCTGCTCGGCGATCCCCGGTGGCGCGGTGCCGACGTGTTCCTCTCGCTCCACAACATCCTGCCGAACCGGTATCCACTCGACGGGTTCACCATGGAAGAGCTCCTCGACGCCGAGAACTACCTGGGGCGCCTGGTCGACTACGGCGTGATCCTGCCCCGGGCGCGCGCCCTTTACGCCCACGCGGCATCTGAGCTGAACGAGCCGCGGCTCCTGGAACTGCTCCGTGACGGCCGCCCCGTCTACGCATGGCCCTATGACGCGGGACACGTATGGACCACGGCGAAGGCACCACGGACGATCCGCCTCCTGGGGAATCTGACAAGAAACACCGATCAGCAGAAGGGCCTCGCTCCGCGAGGGGCTTAACCTCCGGACGCAACACGTTGGCACACGGCATCACATGTAGATCTGGCTTTCAATGGTTGCGGCACCCTGCCCGATAGAGCGGTGTTCCTAAGTCCCGCACCGGTCCTGGCGCCGCGGCGAGCCGGCTCGATGTTCCATCCACCCGCCCAGAGCCGGCTCGATGTTCCATCGAACCGCCCAGAGTCGGCCCATCGGACCGCCCGGTGCGGGTACGGTGCCGCACCCGTGCGTTCAGGACGCCTGCTCGGGAGCCGCCTCCGCGAGGACTTCCAGGATCTGCTGGCCGTACCTGGCCAGCTTGGTCTCGCCCACGCCGTTGATGGCCGCCAGCTCCGCTAGCGTCGATGGCGGCGACGCCGCGATCTGCCGCAGGGTCGCGTCGTGGAAGATCACGTACGCCGGCATGCCCTGTTCCTTCGCGACCGCCGCCCGCCAGGCGCGCAGCTTCTCGAACACCGCCTCGGCCTCGGGCGGCAGTTCAAGCGGCGAGCTGGTCGACTTACCACGAGCAGGGCCCGTGGTCTTCCCGGCGTCGGCCTTCGTGCCCCGTCCGCCCCGGGCCGCGGGCGCCGCCTTGGGCGGGTCCCGCCGGAGCATGACCTCTCGCTCTCCGCGCAGCACTTCCCCGCTCAGATCGGTCAGCGCCAGCGTCCCGTGATCGCCCTTGACCGCGAGCAGCCCGGAGGCCAGCAGCTGCCGTACCACGCCCCGCCACTCACCCTCACTCAGCTCGCCGCCGATCCCGAACACCGGCATGGCGTCATGCCGGTAGGACAGCACCCGGGGCGTCTTCCTCCCGAGCAGGATGTCGATCGGCTGCCCCGCCCCGAACGAAGGCCCGTCCAGTCGGCCCAGCCGTACCACGGTCGAGAGCAGCTTCTGCGCCGCAACCGTGCCGTCCCAGACCTCTGGCGGCGTCAGGCACGTATCGCAGTTCCCGCACGCCGCCGCCCCCGTCTCGCCGAAATACGCGAGCATCCGCGCCCGCCGGCAGCCGGCCGTCTCGCACAGGGCGAGCATCGCGTCCAGGTGCGCGACGAGCCGGCGGCGGTGCGCGAGGTCGCCTTCGGAATCGTCGATCATCCGCCGCTGCTGCACCACGTCGGACAGTCCGTAGGCGAGCCACGCGGTGGCCGGCTGCCCGTCGCGGCCGGCCCGCCCGGTCTCCTGGTAGTAGCCCTCCACCGACTTGGGCAGGTCGAGGTGCGCGACGAAGCGGACGTCCGGCTTGTCGATGCCCATCCCGAACGCGATCGTGGCCACCATGATCAGCCCGTCCTCGCGCAGGAACCTGGCCTGATTCGATGCGCGGGTCCGCGCGTCAAGCCCGGCGTGATAGGGCAGCGCGACGAAGCCCTCGGAGACGAGGAAGTCGGCCGTCTTCTCCACCGAAGCCCGGGACAGGCAGTAGACGATGCCCGCTTCCCCCGGGTGCTCGGTCCGCAGCAGCCTCATCAGCTGTCGCTTGGGCTCGTTCTTCGGCTCGATCCGGTACTGGATGTTAGGCCGGTCGAAGCTCGCGACGAACTGCCTGGCCTCGCCCAGCGCGAGCCGGGTGGCGATCTCCGCGCGGGTTTGCCCGGTCGCGGTCGCCGTGACCGCGATCCGCGGCACCGAAGGCCAGCGCTCGTGCAGGACCGACAAGGCCAGGTAGTCGGGCCGGAAGTCGTGTCCCCACTGAGCCACGCAGTGTGCCTCGTCGATGGCGAAAAGCGCCACCGTGCCCCGGTCAAGCAGCCGCAGGGTCGATTCGGTCCGCAGCCGTTCCGGCGCCAGGTAGAGCAAGTCGAGCTTGCCGTCCATGAAGGCGTACTCGACCCCGCGGCGCTCGTCGGGATCCTGGGTCGAGTTGAGGAAGCCCGCCCGCACGCCGAGTACGGTCAGCGCGTCGACCTGGTCCTGCATGAGCGCGATCAGCGGCGAGATGACCACGCCGGTGCCTTCCCGGACCAGCGCGGGGATCTGGTAGCACAGCGACTTGCCGCTGCCTGTCGGCATCAGCGCGACCGCGTCCCCGCCGGCGCAGACGTGCTCGATGATCTCTTGCTGCTGCCCGCGGAAGGAGTTGTAGCCGAACACGCGGTGCAGCACCTCGGCCGCCGCGTCACTTATTCCCGGCAAACTCACGCGGCGATTCTACGGGCCGGCACCGACATCACGGAGCGAGCGGCGAGCGTGTCCGCCTCGGAACAGGTGCCGGAAATACGAAGGTCGTGCCGCAGCGCGGCCACCCGTGGTGCGCGAAGGAAGGACATTTCTGCCGAACGATAGTGGTGCGTGCCGTCCGCAATGCCATACGGTGCCCAGCATGGACGCCTCGCTTGCTGATCGCCTCGCCATCCGCGATGTCGTCGAGACCTGGGCCAGCGCCAGGGACTCCGGGGACTGGGAGGCCTTCCGGGCCTGCTGGCACGACGACGGCTACATGATGGCCACCTGGTTCCAGGGACCGAAGGAAGACTTCATCCGGGTCAGCCAGGAAGGCGCGGCCCGGGGCGTGAACATCCTGCACTTCACCGGCGGCTGCCGGATCACGCTCGCGGGCTCGCGGGCCATCGCGCAGACCCGGATGACGATCATGCAGCGCGGCGAGGTCGAGGGCGTGCTGTGCGACGTCGCCTGCACCGGCCGGTTCTACGACTTCCTCGATAAGCGGAACGGGCGGTGGGGGATCGTCCTGCGCCAGCCCATCTACGAGAAGGACCGGCTGGATCTGGTCGACCCGGCGGCCTCGCTCGTTCTGGATCCCGAACTGCTGGCCCGCTACCCCGAAGGCTACCGGTACCTGGCCTACCTGCAGGTCCAGGCGGGCTACCCGGTGAAGCCGGACATGCCGGGCCTGCGCGGCCCGGAGGCCGAGGGGTTGGAGCGCCTGTACCAGCGCGGTGCCGCCTGGCTGGCCGGGGGAGCCGGTCAGTCCTTAGCACCGGCTGGCCAGCACGATCTCGTCGGCGCGTTCCCACGCGGCTTCCTGCTCGGCCGGCCGGTAGCGGGTCAGCCGGGTGCCGCGCCGGACGAGCGAGCGCAGCTCGGGCAGCGACCCGCCGGTCACGCCGAGCGCGCGGGCCTGGACCAGCACGTTGCCCCAGGAGGCGGCCTCAGTCGGGCCGGCCACCACGGGCAGCCCGCAGGCGTCGGCGGTCAGCTGGCAGAACAGCGGGTTGGCTACGCCGCCCCCGACGACGTGTACCGTGCTGACCGGCCGTCCGGTGATCCGTATCGCGTCGCGGACCGCCTGCCTGATCGCGACGGCCATGCTGTCCAGGATGCACCGCAGGATCTCCGCCTCAGCGGACAGCGTGACGCCGCTCGTGCGCAGGCAGGCCCGGGTGATCCGCTCGGTCATCCCGCCGGGGGCGGCGAAGCCGGGATCCTGCACGTCGATGAGGGCGCGGCGGCCGGGCACGTCGCCGGCCGCCCGGGTCAGCTCGTCCAGGTCCGCCCGTCGGCCCTGCGCTTCCCATTCCCTGACACATTCCTGCAGAAGCCAGAACCCCGTCACGTTGCGCAAGAACCTGATGGTGCCGTCGATGCCCACTTCGTTCGTGAAATCAGCCTGGCGACCTGCGGCGGTGATGACCGGGGCGGGGAGCTCGACGCCGGCCAGCGCCCACGTCCCGCTGCAGACGAAGGCGAACGCCTCGTCGGCGGCCGGAACGCCGGCCACCGCGGCCGCGGTGTCGTGCGAGGGGCCGATGATGACCTGCGGCGGGCGGTTCAGACCAAGACCCGTGGCGAGGCTCGCGGTCATCGGCCCGGCCCGCTCGCCCGCCGCCCCGAAGCGGGGGAACAGCCCGGTCGGCACGCCGAGGGCCTCCGCGACCGGTGCCGCCCAGGTCATCGTGCGCGGGTCGAGCAGGCCGGTGGTGGAGGCGTTGGTCAGCTCGGTGGCCAGCCGCCCGGACAGCCAGTAGGTCATCAGGTCCGGGACGAGCAGGGCGTGCCTGGCCGCCTGCAGATGCGCGGAGCCGCCGTCGGCCATCAGCTGGAACACCGTATTGAACGGGTGCGCCGCGATTCCCGTTGCCTCGTACAGCCGCGCCGCGTCGACGCCGCCTTGGCCGCCGGCCGTCTCGATGACCGCGGCGTAGCTCGGCCCGGTGCGCGGGTCCCGGTAGCTGGCCGGGTCGGCGATCAGTTCACGGTCGTCGTCGAGCAGCCCGTAGTCGACGCCCCAGCCGTCGACGGCCACCGCGTCGAGCCGTGCGTCTTCCCGGCCGGCGGCGCGCAGCCCGTCGAGGACTCCGGCGAACAGCGCGGCGGCGTCCCAGCGCAGCACGCCGTCGGCCGTCCTGGGTTGGTTGGCGAACCGGTGGATCTCGCGCAGCGCGAACCCGCCCGCCGTGCCGTGGCCGAGGACCACCCGCCCGCTGGACGCGCCCAGGTCGATGGCCGCGACCCGGATGGCGTCTTCAGGCACGACGGCTCACCGGAGGAACCCGGCCGCGACCCCGGAATCGACGGGAATGTGCAGTCCCGTGGTCTGCGACAGGTCGCCGCCGGTCAGGGCGAAGACCGCGTCGGCGACGTGGGACGGCAGCACCTCTTTCTTCAGCAGCGTGCGCTGGGCGTAGTAGGCGCCCAGGTCTTTTTCTTCGACGCCGTAGACGGCGGCGCGCCGGGCGCCCCAGCCGCCGGCGAAGATACCGGAGCCGCGGACCACGCCGTCCGGGTTGATGCCGTTGACGCGGATGCCGTCGGTGCCGAGCTCGGCCGCGAGCAGCCTGACCTGGTGCGCCTGGTCGGCCTTGGCCGCGCCGTAGGCCAGGTTGTCCGGCCCGGCGACCACGCTGTTCTTGCTGCAGATATAGACGATGTCGCCGCCCATCCGCTGGGCCCGCATAGCCCTGGCCGCCTCGCGAGAGACCAGGAACGAGCCGCGCGCCATGACGTCGTGCTGGGTGTCCCAGTCGGCCATGGTGGTCTCGAGCAGCGGCTTGGAAATCGAGAGCCCGGCGTTGTTCACCACCAGGTCCACGCCGCCGAAGGCCAGGGCCGCAGCGGCGATGGTCGCCGTGACCTGCTCCTCGTCAGTGACGTCCGCGGTGCAGGCCATGGCGAAGTCCGGGCCGCCGATCTCGGCCGCCACGGCGGCGGCGCTGTCCGTGTCGCGGTCGGCCACCACCACGCAGGCACCCTCGGCGGCCAGCCGCAGCGCGATGGCCCGGCCGATGCCGGACCCCGCGCCGGTGACCAGCGCGATCCGGGTGGCCAGCGGTTTGGGCTTGGGCATCCGGGCCAGCTTGGCCTCCTCCAGGGCCCAGTACTCGATCCGGAACTTCTCGGACTCCTCGATCGGCACGTACGTGGACAGGGCCTCGGCGCCGCGCATCACGTTGATCGCGTTGACGTAGAACTC
>JBAUAY010000867.1:0-3498 GCA_049676235.1 Streptosporangiaceae bacterium | reverse complement strand
TTCCCAGTCAGGACCGCGGCCCGGGGTGCCGCGGCCGTCCGCGATGACGACCGCGAAGCCCTGCTCGGCGAACCACTGCGAGGTGAGGTAGGCGGCCCGGGCCTTCAGCACCCGCTGCGCGTGCGGGCCGCCGTAGGGGTCGAGCAGCACCGGCAGCTTCCGCTGCCCCGGCTGGTGCCAGGACGGGAACAGCACGGCGGTGCGGATTTCCCGCGACCCGGCGCCGAACAGGACCGGCCGGGGAGCGGGCAGCGCCGGCCGTTCCGCCAGTGAGGCTAGGTCGGCGGCCAGCCTGCCGTCGCGGTATACCCGGACCGTCACGCCGTCGTCGTCGAGCCCGCGGCTGGAGGCGATCGTGGTCCCGCCCGCCCGGACGCCTGCCTCGAGGCCGGCGCCCTCGCCGACCCGGTTCAGCCCGTCCGGTCCGTAGGTCCACAGCCCGATCTCGGTGGGTTCGGCGGACGCCTGGAACAGCACGGTGTCGCCGTCGACCCCGAGGACGCCGCGCACCTGCAGGCCCGGCGGGGTGACCGGGACGGCATCCTCCCCGACCGACCCGACCAGCAGGCGGCGGGTGTCCTCGCGGTCGCCGGCCCATACCAGGCGGCCGTCCGCGGTCCAGGCCGGGACGCCGGGGACGATCTCCAGCCAGTGCGGGTCGGTGTCCTCACGCAGCACCCCGGCCCGGCCGGTGCCGGCGTCGACGCTCAGCAGCCGCATCCTGCGCTGGTCCCGGCTCTGCACCACCACCAGCGGATCGTGCTCGCCCTCCCAGCAGGCGGTCACCAGGTAGGGAAAGGCGGCCCGGTCGGTGTCGACGTCCACGGTGGTGCCGTCCAGCCTGGCCAGCAGGAGGGACACCTCGGCGTTCGGGGTGCCCGCCGCCGGGTAGGCCACCTCGGCGGCCGGCCGCTCCGGGTGGGCGGGGTCGGCGATGTGCCACCGGGTGACGGGCGTCTCGTCCACCCGCGCGACCAGCAGCGCCGAGCCGTCCGGGGACCACCAGTAGCCGTGGTGGCGGTCCATCTCCTCCGCCGCGATGAACTCCGCCAGCCCGAACGTCACGTTCGGTGCGCCCTGCGGGTCGGCCAGGACCTGGTCTTCGGTGGGGTCGGCCAGGCTGGCCACCCGCAGCGCCCCCGCGCAGACGTAGGCCAGCCGCTTCCCGGCCGGGTCGGGGCGCGGATCCAGCGCCGGGGCGGGCACCGGCACCTCGTACGGGTCGGCGTCCGGGCGGGTCAGGTCTACCGCGTAGACCCGTCCCGACCAGGAGAAGACCGCGACGGCTAGGTCCGCGTCCGTGGCGTAGGCGACGATGCCGCCGGCCTGCTCCCTGACCCGCTCCCGGCGGGCCCGCTCCTGCGGCGGCAGGTCCTCCTCGTCACCGCCCAGCGTTCTCGGGTCCGCGACCAGCCGCTCCGACCCGTGCCCGACATCCAGCGTCCACAGACAGGTCACCGGGTCGCCGCCGCCCTGGGTCCGCAGGTAGGTCAGCCGGGTGCCGTCGGGTGCGATGCGGAACGCTCGCGGCACGCCTAGCGTGAACCGTCTGGTCCTGGCTTCCTGTCGCGGGAAACTCTCGGTCATGTCAGCATCTTGCCAGTTCCTGCGGAGCGCGGCGCGGCCGATAGGCTCGCTAGCATGGGTTCGGCCAAGAGCGGGCGGCGGTTGCTGCTCGTGCACGCGCATCCGGATGACGAGTCGATCGGCACCGGGGCCACGATGGCCAAGTACGCCGCCGAGGGTGCACGAGTCACCCTCGTCACCTGCACGCTTGGCGAGCTCGGGGAGATCATCCCGCCGTCGCTTGCGCACCTGGCCGCGGCGTCAGAAGACCGGCTGGGGGAGTACCGCATCGGCGAGCTGGCCGCCGCCTGCGCCGAGCTCGGCGTGACCGACCACAGGTTCCTCGGCGGCCCTGGCCGGTGGCGCGACTCGGGCATGATGGACACCGAGGCCAACGACGATCCGCGCTGCTTCTGGCGGGCCGACGTGAACCAGGCCGCCGGCGCCCTCCTCGACGTCATCGGCGAGGTCAGGCCGCAGGTGCTGGTGACCTATGATGCCAACGGCTTCTACGGGCATCCCGATCACATCCAGGCCCACCGGGTGGCCTGCCGGGCTTTCCAGCAGGCCGCCGACCTCGGGCTGGCCAAGTTCTACGCCACCGCCGGGCCCGAATCCAACGGTGTCACCACCGCGATCGACGCTACCGCCTACCTTGATGCGAAGCTGGCGGCGATGCGCGCGCACGCTACGCAGATCACCGTGTCGGCCCCGTTCTTCGCGCTGTCCAACCAGATCAGGCACCAGGCGCTCGGCGTGGAGTACTACACCCTGCTGGCCGGTCCGCTCGGTCCGCTCGGTCCGCCGTCCGGCCCTGGCGGCCGTGAGGCGGACCTGTTTGCACAGTAGCCTGCTTGTCATGGCAGTACCGTCTGGCAGGAGTGGCACGACCGGCAAGCGCGGGACGTGGTCGCTCGTCTCGGTCGGCGTCTACGGCGTGCTGTTCCTGCTCGGCCTGGTGGAGGGGATGATCGGCAGCTTCCAGTACGCCAGGACGGTCGGGTCGGTACCGGTCGGCGCGCTCGTGTGCTGCGCCGTCATCCTGGCGACGTGCCTGCTGGCGGCCTGGGGCATGCGCTCGGCCAGCGGCGCGATCCTGCCCGGGATGGGCTGGATCATAGCCGCGTTCGTCCTGTCCATGCCGGTCTCGAACGGCAGCGTCATCATCACCAATACGACGCCAGGCAAGTGGTACCTGTACGGCGGCACGCTCAGCGTGGCGGTCGCGGTGGTCCTGTCGTTCGCGGGCCTGGCCCGGGGGGCCGGGAGGGCCAGGCAAACGGGGCTGGCCGGCCGGACCGGGCGATCTGGGACGACGCCGAGGCGAGCGGGAGGCAGGTGAGCGACGTCGACCAGGCCACTTTCCGGCGGGCCGCGGGCCAGTTTCCCGGCGGCATCGTCGTCGTGACGACCAGCGCCGGCCACGCGATGACCGTCAGCGCGTTCGCGTCGGTATCGCTCGAGCCGCCGCTCGTGCTGTTCTGCGCGGAGAAGATCGCCCGCTTCCACGCCGCCGTCCTCGCGGCCGGGTCCTGGGGGGTGTCCATCCTGGCCGAGGACGCGGAGAAGACGGCACGCTGGCTGGCGACCCGGGGCCGCCCGCTGGACGGGCAACTGGACGGGGTAGCCCATCATGCGGGCCCTGTCACCGGCGCGCCGCTGCTAGACAGCGCGCTGGCCACGCTGGAATGCCGGACCGCCGCCGTGTACGACGGCGGCGATCACAGCATCGTCGTCGGCGAGGTCGTCGGCGTAGACAGCCCGGCGGGCGCGGCGGCCCGCGGCCCGCTGGTGCACTACGCGGGCCGCTACCGCCGCCTGCGCTCCGCGGAGGACTGACTCCAAGGGCCGACTAGGACCGGATCGCGTCCTCGATCTGGCCCAGCCCCCAGTCGAGGTCTTCCTCGCTGGTGACCAGGGGCGGCGCGAGCC
>JBAUAY010000866.1:0-5568 GCA_049676235.1 Streptosporangiaceae bacterium | reverse complement strand
GCGCTGGCCTGCGCCGCGGCCCTGCCCGGACGCTGCCTGGCGGCCGCGTCTATCGCCGGAGTGGCGCCGTACCAGGCGAAAGGCCTGGACTGGCTGGCGGGCATGGGCCCGGAGAACATCGCCGAGTTCGGCGCAGCAGTGCGCGGCGAGGCCGCGCTGACCGCGTTCCTTGACCACGAGGCGGTCATGCTGAGCACCCTCACCGGGGAGAGCGTGGCCAAGTCGCTGGGCGGCCTGGTGATCGAGGCCGACCAGGCCGTGCTCACCGGGGAGTTCGCCGACTACGTCGCGGCCGGCCTGCGGGCCTCGATGAACTCGGGCATCGCAGGCTGGCGGGACGACGACCTCGCGTTCGTCGAGGACTGGGGCTTTTCCCTGGGCTGGAAGTCACCGGGCGGGGAGCCGCCGGCCCAGGCACCGGCCCCGGTCGCCGTCTGGCAGGGCGACCAGGACCGGATGGTCCCGTTCGCGCACGGCCAGTGGCTGGCCGCGAACATCCGGGGCGCCCGCGTTCACCTGATGCCAGGTGACGGTCACCTGTCGATGACCGTGAGCGCCTTCGACCGCATCCTGGATGACCTTCTCGACCTAGCCGGCCTCACCGCGTAACCGCCTGGCGGGCCCACTGGCACAATGCTCTGGTGACGCAAAACCAGTCAGTGGAGCAGCGGATCGCCGACGAACTCAGCGTGGCCGTCCGCCAGGTCCGCGCCGCGGTCGAGTTGCTCGACGGCGGCGCCACCGTGCCGTTCATCGCCAGGTACCGCAAGGAAGCTACCGGCACGCTCGACGACGCGCAGCTGCGCACGCTCGAGGAGCGGCTGCGCTACCTGCGCGAACTCGACGAGCGGCGGGAGGCGATCCTCAAGGAGATCACCGCGCAGGGCAAGCTCACCGAAGAGCTCGAAGCTCAGATCCGCGCGGCCGACGCCAAGGCCCGGCTGGAGGATCTCTACCTGCCCTACAAGCCGAAACGGCGTACCAAGGCACAGATCGCCCGGGAAGCCGGCCTGGAGCCGCTGGCCGACCTGCTGCTGAGCGACCCGGCCCACGACCCCCAGCAAGCGGCCGTGAGCTTCGTCGACCCCGACCGGGGCGTCCCGGACGCGAACGCCGCCCTCGAGGGCGTCCGCGCCATCCTGGTCGAACGGTTCGCCGAGGACGCTGACCTGCTCGGCGAACTGCGCGAGTCGATGGCCGCCCGCGGCTCGCTGACCTCGAAGGTGCGGGAGGGCCAGGAACACAAGGGCGCCAAGTTCGCCGACTATTTCGAGTTCACCGAGCCGTTCTCGCGGCTGCCCTCGCACCGGGTGCTGGCGCTGTTCCGCGGCGAGAAAGAGGAGATCCTCGACCTCACCCTCGACCCCGGGGCCGACGACGCGGAGAACGAGGCGCGCATCGCCGAGCGCTTCGGCCTCAGTGACCAGGGTCGGCCCGCTGACCCGTGGCTGGCCGCCACCGTGCACTGGGCCTGGCGGACCCGCATCCTGATGCACCTGAGCGTGGACATCCGGGTCCGGCTGTGGCAAGTGGCCGAAGACGAGGCGGTCCGGGTATTCGCCGCCAACCTCCGTGACCTGCTGCTGGCCGCCCCGGCCGGCGCGCGGACCACGATGGGCCTGGACCCGGGCTTCCGGACCGGCGTCAAGGTCGCAGTCACCGATAAAACGGGCAAGGTGCTCGGCACCGCCACGATCTACCCGCACGAGCCGCAGCGCCGCTGGGATGACGCCGTCGACATCCTCGCGAAGCTGGCCAAGGCCCACGGCTGCGAGCTCATCGCGATCGGCAACGGCACCGCCTCGCGGGAGACCGACCGGCTGGCCGCTGACCTGATCAAGCGCCATCCCGACCTCAAGCTAACCAAGGTGGTGGTGTCCGAAGCAGGCGCGTCGGTCTACTCCGCCTCGGCCTACGGCTCGGAGGAACTGCCCGGGCTCGACGTCTCGCTCCGCGGCGCGGTGTCGATCGCGCGGCGGCTGCAAGACCCGCTGGCCGAACTGGTCAAGATCGACCCCAAGTCCATCGGCGTCGGCCAGTACCAGCACGACGTGGCCGAGGGCAAGCTGTCGCACTCACTGGACGCCGTGGTCGAGGACTGCGTGAACGCGGTCGGCGTGGACCTGAACACCGCCTCGCAGCCGCTGCTGGCCCGGGTGTCGGGCGTCACCGCGGGCCTGGCGACCGCGATCGTGGCCCGGCGCGATTCCGAAGGCCCCTTTAAGACCAGGCAGCAGCTGATGCAGGTGCCGCGGCTCGGCCCGAAGGCCTTCGAGCAGTGCGCTGGGTTCCTGCGCATCCGGGGCGGCGACGACCCGCTCGACTCGTCCGGCGTGCACCCCGAGGCCTATCCCGTGGTCCGCCGCATCCTGGCCGCGACAGGGAGCCCAGCCGGTGAGCTCATAGGCAGCACCGCTGTCCTGCGCGGCCTGCGCCCGGAGAAGTTCACCGACGACCGGTTCGGGCTGCCCACCGTCACCGACATCCTGCGCGAACTGGAGAAGCCGGGCCGGGACCCGCGCCCCGCGTTCGCCACCGCGACGTTCGCAGAAGGCGTGGAGAAGCTCGAGGATCTCGAGCCCGGCATGGTGCTCGAGGGCGTGGTGACCAACGTGGCCGCGTTCGGCGCGTTTGTCGACATCGGCGTGCACCAGGACGGCCTGGTGCACGTGTCGGCCATGTCGCGCAACTTCGTCTCCGACCCCCATTCGGTGGTCAAGTCCGGCGACGTGGTGCGGGTGAAGGTGCTTTCCGTCGACATTCCCAGGCACCGGATCTCGCTCACCCTGCGGCTGGACGACGAAGGACCGCGCCAAGCCGGCGGCCGTCCGCGAGCCGAGGACCGTACGTCAGGTACCTCGGGCCGAACGGGCCGCGGTTCCAGCCCTCGGTCCGGTGCGAGCGGCTCCGGGTCTGCGGGTTCCGGCCGCCCCGAACCGAAGGCCCCAGATGGCGCCCTGGCCGATGCCCTGCGCCGGGCCGGCCTGGCCCCGAAGACCCCGAAGGCCCCGAAGACCCCGAAGGCCCCGGAGAGCCCGAAGACCCCGAAGAGCCGCGACGACCGGCCCGGCCGCCGCTAGCCTCGGCCATAACTCGCGCGCGGGTTACCTGGCCCCCCGGTAGCATCGGGTAACCAGTTCTGTTCGACGATGAAGGAGCCCACCGTGTCCAGCCAGCAGCTTCGTATCACCCTCGCAGGCCGCGAGCATGTGGTCGAGGCTGGCACCACGGCCGGTGCGGCGCTTTCCGCCGAGGGTTCCGTCATCGCGGCCCGGGTCAACGGCGATCTGCGCGACCTGGCCTACCTGGTCGCTGACGGCGATGTCGTCGAGCCGGTAGACATCGCCAGCGACGAGGGCCGGTACATCCTGCGCCACTCCACCGCGCACGTCATGGCGCAGGCCGTGCAGGACCTGTTCCCGCAGGCCCAGCTGGGCATCGGGCCGCCGGTGGAGAACGGCTTCTACTACGACTTCGACGTCGACCGGCCGTTCACCCCAGAGGACCTGAAGGCCATCGAGGGCCGGATGCGCCAGATCGTCAAGCAGGGGCAGCGGTTCTCCCGGCGGGTGGTGACCGACGAGCAGGCCAAGGACGAACTGGCCGCCGAGCCGTACAAGCTCGAGCTGATCGGGCTCAAGGGTCACGCCGCCGGCTCACAGCAATTCGAATCGGGCGAATCAGTCGAGGTGGGTTCCGGGGACGGCACCGAGCTGACCATCTACGACAACCTGGACCCGGGCAGCGGCGAGCTGTGCTGGAAGGACCTGTGCCGCGGCCCGCACCTGCCGACCACCCGGGCCATCCCGGCCTTCAAGCTGATGCGCACCAGCGGCGCCTACTGGCGGGGGAGCGAGAAAAACCCGCAGCTACAGCGGATTTACGGCACCGCCTGGGAGTCCCGGGACTCCCAGGACAGCTACGTCAAGATGCTCGAGGAGGCCGAGAAGCGCGACCACCGCAAGCTGGGCGCCGAGCTCGACCTGTTCTCGTTCCCGACCGAGATCGGCAGCGGCCTACCGGTCTTCCATCCCAAGGGCGGCATCATCCGCCGGGTGATGGAGGACTACTCGCGCCGCCGTCACGAGGAGGGCGGGTACGACTTCGTCAACACCCCGCACCTGACCAAGGAAGACCTGTTCATCACCTCCGGCCACCTGGAGTGGTACAAGGACGGCATGTTCCCGCCCATGGAGCTGGACGGGGCCACCTACTACCCGAAGCCGATGAACTGCCCGATGCACATCCTGATCTACGCATCGCGCGGGCGGTCCTACCGGGAGCTGCCCTTGCGGCTGTTCGAGTTCGGGACGGTGTACCGGTACGAGAAGTCGGGGGTGGTGCACGGCCTGACCCGGGCCCGCGGCTTCACCCAGGACGACTCGCACATTTTCTGCACTCCCGAGCAACTGCAAGATGAGCTGGCCTCGCTGCTCGCCTTCGTGGTCGGACTGCTGCGCGACTTCGGGCTGACCGAGTTCGAGGCGGAGCTGTCCACCCGGCCGGACAAGTACGTCGGCAAGCCTGAGGAGTGGGCGGTCGCGGAGGCCGCGCTGAAGCACGCGCTTGACGTGTCCGGCCTGCCGTACGTGATCGCCGAGGGCGACGGCGCCTTCTACGCGCCCAAGATCGACGTGCACGTCAAGGACGCGATCGGACGCCGCTGGCAGCTGTCCACCCTGCAGGTCGACCTGCAGGAGCCGGGCCGGTTCGGCATCGAGTACCAGGCCGCCGATGGCTCGCGGCAGCGCCCGTACATGATCCACCGGGCGCTGTTCGGGTCGATCGAGCGGTTCTTCGGCATCCTGGTCGAGCACTACGCGGGCGCCTTCCCGCCGTGGCTCGCGCCGGTCCAGGCCGTCGGCATCCCGATCTCGGACGCGCACGTGCCTTACCTGGAGAAGATCGCCGCGAGCCTGCGCGAGCAGGGCATCCGCGTCGAGGTCGACGCCAGCGACGACCGGATGCAGAAGAAGATCAGGACCGCGCAGCGGCAGAAGGTACCGTTCATGCTGATCGCGGGCGACGACGACGTGGCCCAAGAAGCGGTGTCTTTCCGCTACCGGGACGGGTCGCAGAAGAATGGTGTCCCCGTGGCGGACGCCGTCGCGGAGATCGTCACCGCTGTACGCGACCGCGTCCAGGTGTGACCCGGTGCCGGAGGAACCCTCGCCGGGTCAGGTCTTCGCGGGCGTGCCCGACGCGTTCGGACGACTGTGGACGCCGCACCGTTTGGCCTACATCAAGGGAGAGAACAAGCCGTCGGGCCCGGGCGAGGACGAGGACTGCCCGTTCGACCGCGCGCCGAAACTGACCGACGAGGAAGGCCTGATCGTCGCCCGGGGCGCCCTGGTCTACGCGGTGCTCAACCTCTACCCGTACAACGCCGGTCACGTGCTGATCTGCCCGTACCGGCACCTGGCCGACTACACCGAGCTGACCCCCGAGGAGACGGCGGAGTTCGCCGAGTTCACCAAGCACGCCGTCCGCGCGCTGCGCCAGGCGTCCGGCGCCCAGGGCTTCAACATCGGCATCAACCTGGGCTCGGTGGCCGGCGCCGGAATCGCC
>JBAUAY010000865.1:0-2316 GCA_049676235.1 Streptosporangiaceae bacterium | reverse complement strand
GTGCGCGGCCCACGCGGTGCGGACCCGCGTAGTCCACTCCTCCTGCAGCGCCGAACTGCCGTCCATCACCATCAGGTCGGCCAGGGAGATATGCGCCAGTACCTTGACGGGCTGCCCGGCCCGCTCTGGCAGCAGCCCGGCCGCCACGAGCCGGCGCATGGCCTCCTGAAGCGCATCGTGATACCGCTGCGCGTACGTCCGGGTGTCCTCCGCGCCGACCGGGGCGGACAGCGCATCCAGCACTGCGGTCACCACTGCGGCGCACTCGGGGGTCAGGTCGCCGGACAGGACCCCGGCGCCGTCGAACGTGCTCTCCAGCTTGAGGCAGCGGTCTCCGAAATTATCGTCCGGGCTGTCCTCAGGCCCGGACCGGGCCAAGATCTCCGCGGCCAGCCCGGCCAGATCTCGCAAGTCCGCGCCCGCCTTCGCAGCGGTCAGCAAGATCGCATCAGCAGCCGGACGGCAGTCCTGCGGCAGCTTGTCGGTCCACAGGCAGATCATCCGGGCAAACGACTCCGACATCTCCCCCGCCGCCAGCACCCCGGCGACCTCAGGATGCGCCGCCGCGCGGCGGACCCAGGCGGTGTAGGCGACCGCAGCGCCTTTGGTGATGCGCGTCTTGTGGATCAGCCAGGCCCGCGGACTGTAGTCCGCGTCGGCGGTGTAGCCCTGGCCGGAGGTAAACGCGGCCAGGAGGGAGGCCCGCGCGGCGGTGCCCATCGAGTTGATCTGTTCGAGAGCCTGCAGGCACTGTGCCTGGGTCTCGGCCGCCATCGCGGTAGCGTCGGCCGCGGACAGATAGCCCATCGCGGACCTCAGCATCCCAAGCGCCTGGGCTACGCTCGCGGGCGGCGGAACGGTACTCACTGGCTCACCTCCTCGGGCATCTCGCGGACGGGCCGACGGGCTCCTCTCCCCGGCCATCCCGGCCAGGCTCGACTGTTCGACTCCTTGTTCTATAATAGCACCGGACGCTGACATTTACCGGAAAAATTAGACCATTGCGTGGGTCCGATTCGAAATAGGTAACGATGATTTCACTGGTGCACACGGGGCTCCTGGTAAGACCAGTCGCCACGTGCAGGATGACACGCCCGCCCACGACCGGCGAGCAGGCGACCGGCGAGCAGGCGACCGGCGAGCAGGCGGGCAGGCGAGTCAGTCGTGGTGGCAGGTACGGCGCAGGCTGTCTCGGGTCAGGTCGGCGAGGGTGGGATAGCCATCCACGGCCATGATCAGGTCGGCCTCGGCGAGGATGCTGCGCAGGACGTGGACGATGCCGGCGGTGCCGCCGATAGCTAGGCCGTAGGCGTAGGGCCGGCCGACGGCGACCGCGGTGGCGCCCAGGGCCAGGGCCTTGATCACGTCGGCGCCGGAGCGGATACCGGAATCGAAGATTACGGGCAGGCCGTCGGCGGCGTCCACCACGGCGGGCAGGCAATCCAGCGCGGGCAGCCCGCCATCGGCCTGCCGGCCACCATGGGTTGAGCAGTAGATCCCGTCCACCCCGCCGTCCTTGGCGCGGCGGGCATCGTCCGGGTGGCAGATGCCCTTGACGAGCAGCGGCAGTGTGGTGAGCGAGCGCAGCCAGGGAAGGTCGTCCCAGGTGAGCGGGTTGCCGAACAGCCGAGCCCACGTCCCGATGGTGGTGGCCGCATCGTCGGCGGGATCTTGGCCCAGCAGGGCACGGAAGACGGGATCGGTGAAGTAGTTGGCCAGGCAATGCCCGCGTAGTTGCGGGAAGTTGCTGGCGGCCAGGTCACGCGGGCGCCAGCCGGTGAGCCAGGTGTCCAGGGTGACCACGATGCCCCGGTAGCCGGCCGCCTCGGCGCGCGACACCAGGCTGGCGGCCAGGTCCCGGTCGGTGGGCGTGTACAGCTGGAAGAAGCCGGGGGTACCGCCGAACTGTCCGGCGACGTCCTCCAGCGGATCGACGGACAGCGTCGAGGCGATCATCGGGACGCCGGTGCGCGCCGCCGCGGCGGCGGTGGCCAGGTCGCCGTGCCCGTCCTGGGCGCACAGGCCGATCACGCCGATGGGCGCCATCAACAAGGGAGATGGCAGCCTCATCCCGAATAGTTCGACGGACAGGTCGCGCTGGGTGGCCCCGACGAACATCCGCGGGATCAGGCCCCACTGCCGGAACGCGCTGACGTTGGCTCGCTGGGTGTGCTCGCTGCCCGCGCCGCCGGCCACGTAGGACAGCACCGAAGGCGACAGGGCTTGCTCCGCCCTGGCCTCGAGCTCGGCGAACGCCATCGGGAACTGCGGCAGGACCCCTTGCAGCCCGGCCCCGTAGATCTCCAGCTGATAGTC
>JBAUAY010000864.1:0-9267 GCA_049676235.1 Streptosporangiaceae bacterium | reverse complement strand
ACTCGATCAGGCTGCCCGGCACGCCGCTGGCGTCGACGGCCTTGACGATCTCCGTGTACGACACCCTGTTCTTCAGCGCTTGTTCATCAAGGCCAGCCCGGGCAGCGATAGCGGCGATCTGGTCTAGCCGGTCCTGCTTGCTGCACGGGCCTTGCTGCCCGGTCAGCTGCCTGGCCTGCTCGCCGTTGCGGACGTCGTCGATCGCGAGCCGGAGTCTGCGGGCCAGGCGATCCGCCCGGCGCGGCGGCTCAAGCATCCAGACCGCCGCGCACGCATTTTCCAGCGCCCCGCGTACCAGCGCGTAGGGCGCGAACCGGTGGATCACCCTCGCGTCGCGCAACAGCGCCTGCAGACATGTCAGGTGGTCGACCGCGTGGTCGAGCGCATCCCAGACGGCATGGCTCAGCGCGTACGGAAACGCCTGGTCATCATCTCCGCGAAGGGAACTGCCAGGGGCCGGCCTCAACCGCGCCGCCTCAGCGGCCGTGCGGGCCGCCCAAGCTTCGGCTTCGCCCAGCACGCGGAGAGTCTCCGCCAGGTACTTGCCGTCCTCGTCGTCCACAACGCAACCGTAGAGGCAACGGGCCTAACCAGCCGAATGATTTGACACTGGGATCCGCCGATGCCAGCCGCGAGCATAACCACGTGCCAGCGGCCTCGCGATTCGGCATCCTTGTCCCTCATGGAGACCCTGGAGCGCCTGGTCGTTCACGTTGAGGAAGCCGTCCGCAACGCCACCATGAACGATGACCCGCACCTCCGCCTTGGCCTGCTGCTGCTCGACAGTGCGGCCGAGCTCCTGCTGCACCGCGAGTGCCAGTCACGCCTGCAGTGGGCAGAACGTGATGAGCAACTGATGTGCCAGGCCGAGGAGCTGACAGCAGCGACGGGCAAGGAGCTGGAATGGGCCGCGGAACTGCGGGAGAGAGTGCTGACCCATGCCCAGCGCAAGAAGATCGACCGGGACTTCGGCACCAAGTGCGATTACCTGACAGGCCGCGGGATGCTGGCTGTGCCGCATGCCCGCGTGCTGAAGAAGCTCCACAAGTACCGCAACGAGGCATACCATCGCGACCAGCTCCGGCTGGGGACGCTGGCGAGCGCGGTCAAGATCTATACCTATCTGGTCTGCTCGCTCATGCGCGAGTTCCCCATGCACGGAACTGGCGGGTTCATCCACCTGTCGCCCCGCCCGCCGGCGGGCCTGCTGAAGTACCTGGAAGCGGGCGATGACTGGCTGTCTCTGATGCTGCACAAGGACGACAGCGAGGGACTCCAGGCCCGGATCGCCTCACGGCTCCTGGAGAAGGCAGGGATTACCCTCCCGTCCGGGCTCGGGGAGGTGCTCTCTCAGCACTTCTGCGGCCGCCTGGATGCCGTCCAGGAGGCGGCCGGGGAAGCGGCATCCTCCTTCTTCTACCTGCCCGGCGTCGATGAGGGCTGGGACTGGGAGACAGTCATGCGTCTCGCGCAACTCGACCCGTGGAACCTCCCGCGCGCCATGTCATCGGATGAGGTTAAGTCCGCCACGGTCGGAGTCCTTCCTGACCAGCTCAGCCAGTGGCACACGGAAGGGGAGGCGCTCGCCTCGCAGGCCGACGACCTCGCGGCATTCGCGGCATTCGCGGACCTGGAAGACGCCTTCGAACCGGTGGAGGCACTAGTGACCCAACTCGCCGCGGATATCGACGCGCACCTCCAGCTCCAGTACGACATCGCACGCGGCAAGTAACTCTGGGCACGCAGAGTCATCTGGCTCGGCGATACGCCCCGCTGAAAATCCGCGGTCCCCCTAGTCGCATAGCCGGATCCAGGTGCAACCGTTGCGGTCCGGCTGGCGGGACGACACGATCAGCACGTTGGCCGACCGGAAGTACCGAAGTCTGGCTGGCGTCCGACCCAGGCCAGATGCCGCTCTGCCACCAGGGTTCCCCGGCGGTGACGGCCCCTCAGTACACCGACGCGTGTCCTGCCCTCCACGACCTGGAGGCCACTTTCAGGCGGATCGAGCAGCCTTCGATCGATCAGGATCGGCCAGCGCTTCCATGTTCCATGCGTTTCCCAGCATTGAGCGACACCAATGTGGATTCCGCGATTACGCACCCGCACCCAGTGATCTGGGTTGGCCGCGAAGTCCTCTATGCAGTCACCATCAGACGCCCCTGTCGGCACTTCGATGAGTTCCTCGACCGGGATTACCTCGACATCCCATTCAATCTTGGTGAGGTCAAGATCTCCATAGTCGCGCAAGAACCCGATGTTATCCGCGTGGTCGTAGAGGAACTGCTCAACGACATCATCCGGCCACCCCAGCGACGAGACCAGGGCGTTCTGACGGAAACCTTCGAAACGCATGCTACTCTCCCGGCACGACACCGCCAGGTCCCTGAGGTCAGCAAGTTTCACGTCGCTCATCGTAGGACCAAGGGCTCCCGAGGAAGGGCGGCTGCTGCTCGACGCAGTATGGCAGCCTACGCGGTCGTCCTCATCAAGCTGTGGGCACGCCGCGGCCGCCCATTCTCCCAAGGCTCCGGTCCCGGTAACGAAGACTGCGTGAACCGGTGACACGCCACGCCAATTGCCGGGCCGAGCACCTGCGGGATGCTATTTTGAAGTGGTGATACATCACCGAATCGGTGATGCAGCACCTCCGTGGGGGTTCAAGTCCCCCCTCGGACACATTTTCGAATTTCTTCTGTGAAGAAGCCTTCCGCTGCTGCATGTACACTGCGGGGCTACGCATTATTCATTCAGAAGGTATTCATATCGTTACAGGTATCGCATGCTTATAGGGCAACGAGCTGGAGACCGCCACTCACTCCAGCACACTGACTTCCACTGGCCCGAAGTCCCGCAGGGAGCTGGGCCCTGAAGTGCGGCTTGCCCACTGCCAGACACGTAACATACGCCCGTATGTGATACGATCGTATGCATGGCGCAGGTAGACAGGTTTTCGGTGACGATGCCGCCCGAGGTCGGAGAGGGCGTCCGGCAGGCCGCCGCCCGGCAGGGCACTAGCGTGTCGACGTGGCTTACCGAAGCGGCGGCCGACAAGCTGCGCAATGAGCTCCTCGGCGCTGCCCTGGACCAATGGGAGGCGCAGGACGGCTCGTTCACCCAGGCGGAACTGGATGAAGCGGCGTCCCGGCTCGGGCTTGCGCCGCGTTCGGATGTGGCGTGAAGGCGATCCTGGACGCAGGTGCCCTGGTGGCGGTTGACCGCCGAAACCGCCTGATCGGCGCCCAGCTGCGGGTGCTCCAGCAGCAGGGAACGCCGGTCCGGGTCAGTTCCGCGGTGGTGGGCCAAGTCTGGCGAGACGGGCGCACGCAGGCCAACCTCGCCCGGGTGCTGGCCGGCGCCGGCATCGAGGCACTCGGTAAGGACGACGGCAAGCGCATCGGCGAACTACTCGCGCTGTCAGGCTCCGCAGATATAGTCGACGCACACGTAGCACTGATAACAGCGCACGCCGACCTCGTCTTGACCAGCGATCCCGGCGACATCCGCAAGCTACTGCACGCTCGCAGGGTTTCGGCGCGGGTCCAGACCGTGTAAGGCTTCTGGACCCCGCGAATCTCCGCTTCCAGCGGCGAGTTGCGCGTCCGGGCATATCCACGGTCGGATCAAGCGCCCGACAGATCCCGGACCAGGGCGTCGGCCATGTTCTCCTCGAACAGGACGCGGCCTGACGCGGCCATGACCTTGCGCGCTCCGAAAACCTCGTCTGAGTCATGCGCACACCGGTTGAACCTGCCCTTCGGCGTTTACGACGGTCGCTGCAACCACGAACTGAGACGTGCGGCTGGCCTTCGCCGGCCGGCTGGAGTCCTCCTTGACCGCTGGCCAGGCTCAGTCAGTCAGATCGTCGAGGAACTGGCCGGCGACCGTGATATAGGCGTCGACGTCGTCAGCGTCGATGGCGTATGAGACGGAGGGACCGGAGGTCGCAATAGCGTCCCAGATGCCTCGGTCGGCCATGTAGACCTTGCGAGCGTCGATGAGGGGCAGCACGAGGGATGCGAAACTCTGCGCTGCGGTCTGAGGCATCTCAGGTGTGAGCCGCCATTGCACGCGGCCACCGAGACGGTCGAGAGTCCAGGGGAGCTGGACCCGGTCGACCTCCCGCTGCAGCCCGGTCTGGAGTCGAACCCCGAGCTCGTCGACGCGTTGTGATGCTTCCAAGGTGAAGATCTCGGCCAGCCCGACGCGTGCGGCCGCGAGCGAGAGCGCGTTGGCGTACAGCGTCCCGCCTACGGCGATGCCGTGAGAGTCGCCTGTCTCGACGAGCCCAGGGTCATGGTCGCGTTGGGTGGTCAGGACTGCTGCGATGGAATCAGTCATGCCGATCACACCGATGGGCACGCCTCCGCCTATCCCCTTACCGCCAGTCAGCAGGTCCGGTTCGAGCCCGAAGAATGCCGAGCCGCCTCCGTGAACGGCGAACTGGACGTGGGTCTCGTCAACGATGAGCAACGCGCCAGCGGCGCGGACATCGGTATTGAGGGCCTGGGCGAAATCGGTGGTTGGAAAGACCAGTCCACAGTTGGTGAGCGCGGACTCAACCAGCACCGCCGCGACGTCGCCGGCTGCCAGGCGCGAGCGCAGCGCGCGGACGTCGTTGTAGGGGATGACGTCGGCGTACTGGGCGGTGGAGGGGTCGAGCCCCAGCAGATCAGGGTCCAGTGACCCCTTGTCGCTCCGTGACCACAGCGTTTGATCGAGGTGCCCGTGGTACTTGCCGTCGAAGACGAGCACGACCGATCGGCCGGTCGCCACGCGCGCGATCCGCAGTGCGTCGGTGTTCGCCCCTGTGGCGGACAGTGTGAACTGCCACTGCGGCAGGCCGAATCGGTCGCTGAGCAGGCGACAAAGCTCAAGCGCATCAACTGTGGGAAGGAGGAAGTGGTTTCCCAGAGTCGCCTGGGTCTGGATGGCGTGGACGATGGGCCCGGGTGCGAATCCTGCTGGCATCGCGAGATCGCAGGCGTTGAAGTCGAGGTATGAGTTGCCGTCGAGGTCCTCGAACTGCGACCCGGAGCCGCGGAGGGCGACCACCGGCGCGTGGCGATATAGCGATCGCATCCAAGCCATCGGCACGCCGCCTGGCATACAGCGGTTCGCCTCGACGAGCCATTCGGCCGAGCGGGGCGTGCGAGAGGCAAATGTCGCGAGCTCGGTATTGAGCAACTCCCTGGCACGCCTGATCAGGCCAGCGTCAACGTGGGGATATCGCCGCTCGGACATGGTTGCCTCTTTCATCGTGCCATCGGCCTCGACCGGTCCCGTCCTCGTCAGACGGGACCGTAGCCTCTTGTTGACATTCTATCCAATCTAGACATACGGTCCACACGCGTCTAGTGCTGCGAAGCGGTTGCCGCTTCCCGGGGTCAGGGCCGTGCCCGCGGATGTGGCCGCAATGGCGTCGGCCATCGCGGCCTTGTTCCATCCGTACGTCGAGGTCGCTGCCCACGACGTCTCCTCCGATCGCCTTGTCGCCATCTGGAACGCATTCACATCACGCCGTCCGGGGGAAGTCTCGCTACTCGATCCGTAAACGTGCCCTTCTGGGACCTCGACCAGGGCGCGGGTGCCACCGTCGTCGCCGTGGGCCTTGCGGGGGATCTCCCGCTCCGGAATTTGGTGGACTTTTCCTCCAAAGTGGAGGTACAGTCCAGCTATGGTGCACGAAAACCACTTGGTTGGACAGTGGACTCCTGTCTGTGAGGCTGTCGCCCGCCTGCTGTCCCCCCATGCGGAGGTGGTGCTGCATGACCCCGGCACCGACCGAGTCCTTGCGATCTGGAACGCGTTCTCAGGACGGGTGGCCGGGGACCCCTCCCTGTTGAGCGAGTTGGACGGTCTACGGGTGACAGGCCGCGATGTATACGGGCCGTATCCCAAGTCACTGCCTGACGGGCGCCAGCTGTCCAGTGTCAGCGCCGTGGTGCGTGACCTGAGCGGGCAGGCCGAGGTGGTCTTGTGCATCAACGTCGACCGAACGGCATTTCAGGACGCGGCCCGCCTTCTGGCTGATTTCGCCGCTCCAACGGAGGGGCAGCCACGGGCACTGTTCGAACGGGACTGGTCGGAGACCCTCAATGACATCGTCGGGGCCTATGTGCGCGACGTGGGCACCCCGGTCGACCGCCTCTCGCGGACGGACCGTCGCGCGCTGCTGGCCCGCATGGATGCCGTGGGCATCTTCAGCCGACGGCATTCGGTGCCGGTAGTCGCGAGGGCGCTTCGGGTGTCCCGCTCAGCCATCTACCAGCTGCTCGCCGAGGTACGGAAGGAACCACACGTCGATGCCGACGCTTCCTGACTTCCGCTTGGAGACCTACTTCTCCCGGTGGGAGTTCGCCGCCCGTTTCCACCTGACCGCTTCCGATGCGCAGACCTTGTCCTTGACCGAGTTGCTCGATCTGGCTGATGGCGATGGCCGTGCCCGGTGGGATTCCCTGCACCTCGGCTATACCGAGACCTACGGGCTTCCAGCGTTGCGAGAAGCGATCGCGTCCACCTATGACGGTCTTGCGCGTGAGGACATCCTGTGTTTCGCGGGAGCGGAGGAAGCTCTCTATTTGGCCATGCGTGTGCTCCTGGATCCCAGCGACCACGCCGTCGTCGTAACACCGAACTACCAGGCCGCAGAGACGATCCCGCTGTCCATATGTGAAGTCACCGGGGTTGCCTTGAAAGCCGATGATGGTTGGGCTTTGGACCTGGAGACCCTCGAGTCGGCGCTCCGCCCTGCGACGCGCCTGGTGTCGGTCAACTTTCCCAACAACCCAACGGGCGCCGTGCCGGATGAGGTCTCATGGCGACGCCTCGTAGACCTGTGCGAGCAACGGGGCATCTTCCTGTTTAGCGATGAGGTTTACCGAGGCTTGGAACTGAACGGGCAGGCACCTTTGACACAAGCCGCCGACCTTTCCCCCATCGCGCTCTCTCTCAACGTCATGTCCAAGGCGTACGGACTACCGGGCCTGCGGGTCGGCTGGATCGCCTGCCGCGACCGGTCGGTCCTGGATCGCCTCGAACGCGCCAAGCACTACACCTCAATCTGTAACTCCGCGCCGAGTGAGGTCCTGGCGCTGATCGCGCTTCGCGCCCGCGACCAGATCCTGGATCGGAACCGCAGGATCATCTCCGACAACGTTCCTGCCTTCGAGGCGTTCTTCTCTCGGTTCCCCGACCATTTCGAGTGGGAGGCGCCCCAGGGAGGCTGCGTCGCTTTCCCCCGATATCTCGGCACCGACGGCGTCGAAACCATGTGCACCGAACTCGTCGAGCAAGAAGGCGTACTGCTGCTCCCGGCAAGCATCTATAGCTCGGTACTGACACCAACTCCGACCGACCGCTTCCGGGTCGGCATCGGACGCCGAGGCCCACAAGAAGCCCTGGACCGCTGGGCCGCCTGGCTGGACAAGCGGCGATGACTCTCCCCGTCATCGGCCTACCCGAAATCCGAGCCGCGGCGACGCAGCAACTCATCATCGACTCGGTCCGGGGCGCGCTCATCGCACACGCCGAGGGTCGAACCAGCGTTCCTTCGCCACTCCACCTCGCCTTCCCCGACGCCGGCGGGGACTGTCACGTCAAGGCAGGCCACGTGACAGGCTCTCCGCACTTCACCGTCAAGGTGGCCAGCGGGTTCTACCGCAACCCACAGCTCGGTCTCCCGACGAACAGCGGCGTCATGCTCGTGATGGACGCCAAGACCGGCCAACCCGTTGCGGTCCTCGCCGACGGAGGCTGGCTAACCGCTTGGCGCACAGCTGCCGCAGGAGCCCTCATCACCCATGCCCTGACCGCAGCGGACGTCCAGGATGTCGCTGTCCTGGGCGCCGGCCTGCAAGCCCGGCTCCAGATCGAATGGCTGCACTTCCTGCGACCTCTAGCCGTGGTCAAAGTCTGGGGCCGAAACGCCGAGGCAGCCGAACGTCTCAGCGCCCAGCTTCGCGACTCCGGCATCAATGCCCATCCAGCCAGCCTGGAAGAGGCGACAAGGAGTGCATGCGTCATCACGGCGACGGCCGCCACGGCACCCCTTGCACCCGCTGAAGACTTCGACGCGGCGAACCACGTCACAGCCATCGGCGCCGACATGCCCGGCAAGAAGGAGTTGCCTCCAGCCCTGTTCCGCCGGGCGGCCATTATCGCCACCGACGACCACATCCAGTGCCTTGAACATGGGGACTTCGGCAACGCAGTACGCGCTGGCTGCTCCGCGCCCGACGCCGACATGGCAGTCGGGACTATTCTCCGAGACGGGACGAGCACGCAGGCCGCGTTCTCCATCGCTGACCTGACCGGAATCGGAGCCGCCGACGCCACCGTCGCCGTCGCTGTTCTCAAAGCCGTCGGTGTACCAAGAACGGGCTGATGCTCGGCGAGGTCGTGGTCGTGCTCGACCCCGGCGCGGGCCCCGGCGTCGACGACGTACGCAAGCCGTCGATGCAACTGGCATCTAAGATGCGGTTCATCTCGGCCCGGTTCGACGCCCTGCTCTGCTCGGCACCGACTTGTGGCTGCGCAGCGCGACCCACGCCAACGCGATGGCGCGCCGGCTCGAGTCGGCCGTCCGTGGCGTCGAAGGGCTCACGCTGCGGAGGCCTGGCTGACCGGCAGGGCGGCAGACCGCTAATTTGACCTTGACCCTGGGGGAAGCCGCACAGTGTGGGGAGCCGGGCGTCGGCCTGGCACGAGGGAGCCGTCCGTGGACCTGATGAGCATCGGTGAGTTCGCCAGGCTGTCCCGCCTGTCGCCCAAGGCGCTGCGCCTGTATGACGAGCTGGGACTGCTGCCGCCCGCCCAGGTCGATCCGGACTCTGGTTACCGCTGGTATGCCGCCGGTCAGCTGGACAACGCTCGGCTGGTCGCGTCGCTGCGCCAGATCGGAGTGCCGCTGGCGCAGATCCAGCTGATCCTCAGCCTGGAGCCGGAGGCCACCGCGGCGCAAGTCGGCGCTTACTGGTCAGGGGCTGAAGCCGATCATGCTGGCCGCCGGGACCTGGCCGGCTACCTCGTTGACCGCCTGGTTGGAAAGAGGAACGTCATGTACGAGGTCAAGGTCCGCGATATCCCTGCCCGCAGCCTGCTCTGCCTGCTGCGGCATGCCAGCAATAAGCAGGAAGTCTGGGACCTGGGCAAGGAGGTCATCGGCATGCTCAAGGCCCAGCCGCCGCCGCGGGTAGACGGCGTTGCTGGGGCCGCGTTGCTGATCTACTACGGGGAGGTGAACCAGGACAGCGACGGCCCGGTGGA
>JBAUAY010000863.1:0-4170 GCA_049676235.1 Streptosporangiaceae bacterium | reverse complement strand
AACGTGGCGTCGACGTCGTGGTGGCGACGCCAGGGCGCGCGCTCGACCACATCAACCGGGGAACGCTGAAGCTGGGCGGCCTTGAGATCGTCGTCCTCGATGAAGCGGACGAGATGCTCGACATGGGCTTCGCCGAGGACATCGAGCTGATACTGGGTGAAACTCCGGAGAACCGGCAGGCCGCGCTGTTCTCGGCGACCTTGCCGCCGCGGATCGACGGCATGGTGCGCCGCCACCTGAGCGACCCGGTGCGGGTCGAACTCGGCCGTAGGGCATCGGCGTCGCCCGAGAGTCTACTGGTGCGGCAGACCGCCTACATTGCACCACGCGGGTACAAGCCCGCCGCCCTCATGCGCGTGCTCGACCTGGAGACGCCGGCGGCCGCGGTCGTCTTCTGCCGGACCAGGGACGAAGTGGACCAGCTGACCGAGATCCTGAACGGCCGGGGCTACCGGGCCGAGGCGCTGCACGGCGGCATGGACCAGCAGCAGCGCGACCGGGTCATGGGCCGGCTGCGCGCCGGGAGCCTCGACCTTCTCGTGGCCACCGACGTGGCCGCCCGCGGCCTCGACATCGACCAGCTCACGCACGTGGTGAACTACGACGTGCCCAGCGCGCCGGAGTCGTACGTGCATCGCATCGGGCGCGTTGGCCGGGCCGGCCGCGAAGGCACCGCCATCACCCTGACCGAGCCGCGCGAGCACAGGATGCTCAAGACCATCGAACGGGCGACCAAGCGGCCGATCGCGATCGAGAAGCTGCCGACCGTCGCCAAGCTGCGTGCCATGCGCTTGGAGCTGATGCGCACCGAGCTCCGGGAAAGCCTGCTCAAAGACGACGGTGACCTTAATGCCTTCCGGGCTGTCGTCAGGCCGCTTGGTGCGGAGTTCGACCTCTTCGAGGTGGCGCTCGCCGCGGTCAAGCTGGCCCATGAGGCAAGCGGAACACCTCGCGAGCAAGAAGAGATCCCCGCGGTCGAAATGCTGCCGGCGGACGACCGCCGCGACAGCCGGAAGCCCAAACCAGGTGACCAGTGGCCGCCCGCCGGCGGTGACCAGCGGCGTGGCCGCCGCGCGACTGCGGGCACGACCCGCCTGTTCGTGAGCACCGGCCGTTCCGCCGGAGTCCGGCCGCAGGATCTTGTGGGCGCTATTACCGGCGAGTCGTCCCTCTCCGGCCGGGACATCGGTGCGATAGAGATCGCCGATCGTTTCTCCCTCATCGAGGTTCCCGAGTCAGCCGCCGACGATGTGGTCAGGGCGCTCCGGGGGACGAGCATCAAGGGCCGGAAGGCAACCGTTCGCCGGGAACGCTTCTCGGCGCGGTAGGACGGACCTTCCCAGCCGACGGCGGCCAGCGCCGACGCCGGGATGACGGGCGCGATGGGCTCGGCGATCATGGCTCTACCATGGTCGGCCGCGTCGGCCGACCGCTCTAGTACTTTGCCGATCTGGTGCGGGGTGAAGGCCGCGCCGGGGAACTTGCGCAGCTGCTCCTCGACCAGGTCGCGCAGCGCGCCAGGTCCGGGTCGCCGGGACCGGCCTCAGCCAGTAGTGAAGTAGTGGTCTTCGTCGAGGTCGGCGAGCAGACCCGGGTGGATCGGCTCCCCGCCAAGCAGCTGCCTGGTCTGCGCGCGTCTGGGCGCCCATCGCCTTCATGGCGGTGGCAGAGGCCTCGGAGCGGCCCAGGCCGGTGACCTCGTGCCCGGCCTTGATCAGTTCGGGGGACGACGGCCGATCCGATGTGGCCACTGGCGCCGGTGACGAAAACACGCATGAATGTCGGCGCTGGAGAGCCTCAGGGTCTCGCCGTCTGAGCGGGCTGGCGGGCGATAACCGATCCGAGCCCGCCCGTGCCGATGATCGCCGTGGTCATGACCCAAACCTCCTCACCGTCACTCGATATCCGGGGGACTGGCTACCGTCGATGTGAGGGATTTATGGGTGATCTCGGCCTTCACTCGGACTACCCGGCGGGCGTACCCGACGGCCAGTGAGCGGGCGACCAGTCCCCCTCTGGGTCCGTGGTCTGCCCCACTTCGAGCAGATAACCGTCGGGATCGCGGATGTAGCAGCGGGTCTCGTACGGGTGCTGTTTCGGCGGCGTCAGGAATTGAGCACCCCGGGCGCTCCATTCGGCGTACACGGCGTCGATGTCTTTAACCCGGATATTGAGGAAGCTGCTGACCCGGTCGGGATCACGCGGCGTCTCCAGGATGACCGTCGGCTTGTCGTCGGTCGGGCCTCCGCCGACATTGATGATGATCCAGGTGTTGGCTAGCGCGACATAGGTCAGCCCTCCGGGACCGGAGAAGGCCACCCTGCCGCCGAGTACCTCGGTGTAGAAGCGCCTGGAGCGCTCGACATCGTCTGAGACTATGAAGTGAGCTAGCACAATTCCCTCTGGGGGCGGTGGGAGCTCGGCCATCTGGAACCTCCGCTGGTTGGGTCTCACGGCCCGCTTACCATGGGTCTGCAGCCGCTATTACTTTTCGTGTCCTATTGGCTACTCGATACCATGCCCATGACGAGTCTCGGGACGGCCGGTGTGCCAGACCGCAGTCGACCAGATCGCCGAGGAAGATGATCTGGCGCCCGCCTTCGTGCTTGGCATGACATAACCATCGCACCTAAGACGCACGATCACCCCCGGGTAAATCCCTGGTCTTTGCCTGGTCGCCAGGAGCGTTGGGTTCCCTGGCCAGACTCACAGGAGTACGGTGCACGGCAGCCAGTGAGTCCGGCAGCGGGCTACGCTGCGCGGCCTCAGGGCCTTATCGGGCTGATTCCTCCAGCTTGGAGGGCCGCGTGAGGGGGAGGAAGTCGGCCAGCGAGGCACGCCCGGATGCAGCGAGCGAGCGACCGGCCCGCCGGGCTTACCGAGGCGTTTGCCCGCCGGATGCTGACCGGCTCACGCGATTGCGGCACCTCCAGTGACGCGCGGGAGCACCGATGAGCACAGCCACCGATCTGCCCGCCCCGGTGATCCCCGCCCGGCACTGCCGCGAGCTTGAAGGCGTTGCAGGTTTGCTCACCCGACGGGCTACTGGTTCCTCGGACGGGGGCAACGGAATTGCGTCCTCGTCTACTTCAGCGGACAGGTTGGGAAGGACCCTGCCTAGCCATGACGGCATGGCCCAGTTGGCGGGTCCGATGAGGTGCATGATGGCCGGCATTGGGAGGCTTCGGATGACAAGCGCGTCCACCAGAACGGCGAAGCCGAGTCCGAAGCCGAATTCCTGCAGGGGGCGGTCGAAGTCAAGGATAAAGGAACCGAAGGCGACGGTCGGTGGCGGCAAGAACGATGGCATGGCCGCCGGCGGAGCTGGTCGCGCTGGCATCCAGCGTGGGCGGTCTCGTGCCTGGGCGATGGTGAGCAGCTGCGGGTCAGCAACTCGCGGGAGATCGCGCTAGTGGCGTTTTTCTCCCCAGCCGTTTGGCGATCGCCGCGTAGGGTGCCGGCGAACTCTGGGGACCACTTGGTGTCTCCCGCCTGGGAGCTTGCGATCGCGGCCGAGCTGGCGCAGGCACACAGCGGCACGTTCACCGCCGCCAGCCAGCCGGGTCACGGGACGCGCCTCACCCTCACCGTCCCCCGCGCCTCCACATCGCCGCCATGGCGACGGCACATCGCCTGCACCGCCTGCGGCTTTGCTTGAGTCATGAAGCAAACTACGGATTCACTGCAAGATGACTGCTAAGCCGGGCATGGGTGACCAGCTGGTCAAGCTCCTGCTGACGGGCCTCGACGAGGGCAACCCGAGCTCGTCGATGGAACCTGTCTCAGACCGCGACCCGGCCGCCGTCGACCGGGAGCACGACACCGTGGGTGAACGCCGCCTCCGGCGAGGCCAGGTAGACGATGGCTGCGGCGATCTCCTGCGCGGTGCCTAGTCGCCTGGCCGGCGCGAGCGAGGCCAGGTATCCCTGCGCTTCGCGCATGCCCTCGGTGCCCTCGGTGCTGATCGGCCCCGGGGCGACGGCGTTGACGCGGATGCCCTTGGGCCCGAACTCCGCCGACCATGCCTTGGTCAGCAGCTCCAGCGCGGCCTTGGTCGAGCCGTAGAGCGCCATGCCGTCGAGCCCGAACTCGGCGACCATCGTCGAGACGTTGACGATGACTCCGGTGCCGCGCTCGGCCATGCCCGGGGCCAGGGCGGCGGTGAGGAAG
>JBAUAY010000862.1:0-1680 GCA_049676235.1 Streptosporangiaceae bacterium | reverse complement strand
TGGATCCCAGTGCGCTGTGGCAGGCCGGTGGCGCTACGGCGCTGTTCATCGCCGGGTTCGGGGCGGCTGGTTATGCCACCGAGCGTGACCTGTCGGCGATCGTGCGGGTCTGCTTCTGGGCGCTGCTGGCCCTGATCGTGTTCGGCATCGTGCTGATCTTCGTGCATATCCCGCACGGCGAGCTGATCTACTCGGTGATCGGCCTGGTGATCTTCGCCGGCTTTACCATGTTCGACTTCCAGCGGCTGCGGCGCTCGCAGGACATCAGCTCCGCGCCCTTGCTGGCCGCGTCCATTTTCCTGGACATCCTGAACGTCTTCCTGTTCTTCCTGCAGATCTTCTCCGGCTCGCAAAGAGATTGAGCGACTCCGCCGCCGATGTCATCTCGAAGGAGTGAGTACGCATGCACGCCACCCTCACCGCTGACGCGCACGTCGCCGCGGGCCACGTATGTCTTCCGGGCCCGAGAAGCGGCGCGCACGTGAACCCGCTCAAAGCCGCCACGCCGCCCGTGCTGGCCGGTGCGGTGCTGGCCGGTCCGGCGCCTGAGCGCGGGCTGCGCGGCCGGAGCAGCGAGTGCGAGGCGCTAGATCGGCTGGTCGAGAACGTCCGGGCGGGGCAGAGTCAGGTGCTGGTCTTGCGCGGTGAGGTCGGCGCCGGCAAGACCGCGCTGCTGGAATACCTGCTGGAGCGCGCGTCTGGATGTTGTCTCGCGCGAGCGGCGGGCGTTGAGTCCGAGATGGAGCTCGCGTTCGCTGCGCTGCATCAGCTGTGCGCACCGTTCCTGGACCGGCTCGAGCGTCTGCCTGGTCCGCAGCGCGACGCGCTCTCCACGGCGTTCAGCCTGCGGAACGGGGCCACGCCGGATCGCTTCGCGGTGGGCCTGGCCGTGCTGAGCCTGCTGTCGGAGGTGGCAGGGGAGCGACCGCTGGTCTGCGTCGTGGACGATGCGCACTGGCTCGATCGGCCCTCGGCGCAGGCGCTCGCGTTCGTGGCGCGCCACCTTGCC
Organism: Streptosporangiaceae bacterium; assembly: GCA_049676235.1. GTDB lineage: Bacteria > Actinomycetota > Actinomycetes > Streptosporangiales > Streptosporangiaceae > Palsa-504. The sequence goes on along the minus strand of JBAUAY010000862.1, from coordinate 671 downwards.
GCCAAGCCGGCCGCGGTCGTGTTCGCGGTACGCGAGTCCGGCGACGAGCAGCACCTGACGGGACTCGCCGAGCTCGTGGTCCGTGGCCTGACCGACGGTGACGCGCGAGCGCTGCTTTCCTCGGCCGTCACCGGTCCGCTCGACGAGCGGGTGCGCGATCGGATCGTGGCCGAGACGCGGGGCAACCCGCTGGCGTTGCTGGAGGTGGCGCGCAGGCTGACGCCCGAGGAACTGGCGGGCGGGTTCGGGTCGCCCGGCGATCCGGCTCCGTCGAGCCGGATCGAGGAGAGCTTCCGCGAGCGGCTGACGCCGCTCCCGCCAGCCACGCGGCTGCTCCTGCTGGTCGCCGCGGCCGAGCCACTCTGGGACCCGGTGCTGGTGTGGCGGGCGGCAGGTCAACTCGGAGTCCAGGTCGAGGCCGCGGCGGCGGCGGCCTCGGCCGGGCTCATCGAGTTCGGCGGGCAGGTGAGGTTCCGTCATCCGCTGGTGCGCTCTGCGGTCTACCGGGCGGCCTCGCCGGAAGAGCGCCAGAGCGCCCATCGTGCCCTCGCACAGGCCATCGACCCTGACTCCGACCCCGACCGCCGCGCCTGGCACCGTGCGCACGCGACCCCGGGGCTCGACGAGGGCGTCGCCGCCGAGCTTGAGCGCTCAGCCGGCCGGGCCCGGGT
>JBAUAY010000861.1:0-4480 GCA_049676235.1 Streptosporangiaceae bacterium | reverse complement strand
GAGATCGGCCGGGTGCGCGGCGGCCAGCCCGCCGCCGCGGCGGCCGACCGGGGTCCGCACGGCGTCGACGATGAACGCCTCGGGCATCCGCGCCTCCCCGTTGTAGACTGCTAGAACACGTTCTACTTTAGGGGAGCGCATGCGCATCGCCTACACCCCCGAGCAGGAACGGCTCCGTCGCGAGCTGCGCGCGTACTTCGGCGCCCTGATGACGCCGGAGGTCCGCGCCGCGCTGGCCGGGGACGACAGGGCTGGCGGCGACAGGGCTGGCGGCGACGGGGCTGGCGGCGACGGGGACTACGGGGACGGGCAGGCCTACCGCCAGGTGGTCCGGCAACTCGGCCGCGACGGCTGGCTAGCGCTCGGCTGGCCGGAAGAGCACGGCGGGCGCGGCGGCACCATGCTGGACCAGCTCATCTTCACCGACGAGGCGACGATCGCGCGGGTGCCGGTGCCGTTCCTGACCGTCAACACGGTCGGCCCGACGATCATGCGGTTCGGCACCCCGGCCCAGCAGGAGTTCTACCTGCCCCGGATCGCCGCGGGCGAGATCCACTTCTCGATCGGGTACTCCGAGCCGGAGGCCGGCACCGATCTGGCCTCGCTGCGCACCACGGCGACCCGGGACGGCGAGGACTACGTCATCGACGGCCAGAAGATGTGGACCAGCCTGATTCAGTACGCCGACTACGTCTGGCTGGCCTGCCGGACCGACCCGCACGCCGACCGGCACAAGGGCCTGTCCATCATCATCGTGCCCACGTCTGCCCAGGGCTTTTCGTGGACGCCGGTGCACACGGTCGCGGGCGTGATGACCAGCGCCACGTACTACTCCTCGGTGCGTGTGCCGGCCACCGAACTGGTGGGTGAGGAGAACCGGGGCTGGCCGCTGATCACCAACCAGCTCAACCACGAGCGGGTGGCGCTGACCTCGGCGGCGCCGGTGATGTCGGCGCTCGCCGAGGTGCGGGACTGGGCGGCGTCGGCCAAACTGGCTAGCGGGCAGCGGGTGATCGACGCCGAATGGGTGCAGCTGAACCTGGCCCGGGTGCACGCCAAGGCGGAGTTCCTCAAGCTGGTCAACTGGAAGATCGCGTCAGCCGGCCGCGCCGTGGGCCCGGCGGCGGCCTCGGCCACCAAGGTGTTCGGCACCGAGTTCGCGGTCGAGGCGTACCGGCTGCTGATGGAGGTGCTCGGGGCGAACGCGCAGGTCCGCGAGGGATCGGCGGGGGTAGTGCTGGCCGGCCGGATCGAGCGGATGCACCGCGCCTCGCTCATCCTGACCTTCGGCGGCGGCACCAACGAGATCCAGCGCGACATCATCGCGGCGGCCGGGCTAGGCCTGCCTGCTCTGCGGAGGACCTGATGGACTTCACGTTCAGCGAAGCACAGGACGAGCTGGCCGGATTGGCCAGGAAGATCCTGGCTCAACGGGGGGTTGCGGGGATTACGGGTGGGCGTCCCCCCGGGCTTACCGAGCGGGATACGCCCTGGGCCGACCTCGCCGCGGCCGGCGTGCTCGCGGCCGGGCTGCCCGAGACGCTCGGCGGCGCGGGGCTCGGCCTGCTCGAGCACTGTTCGGTCCTGGTCGAGCTCGGCCGGGCCGTCTCCGATGTGCCCTACCTCGCCTCGATCGTGCTCGGGGCCGGGGCGATCGCCGAGTTCGGTTCGCCGTCGCAACGGGCCCGGTGGGTGGTTCCGGCCGGGCGCGGCTCGGTCGTGCTCACCGCCGCGCTGGCGGAGGAAGATGGCGAGGACCCCCGTCTTCCTTCGACTGGCGCCGTGCGCCGGGACGGACGGTGGGTGCTGTCCGGCGTGAAGACCGCGGTGCCCGCCGCGCCGGGAGCGGACCTGTTCCTGGTGCCCGCCACGACGTCGGACGGGGTGCTGGTGTTCCTGGTCTCGCCGTCGGACGACGGGGTAACCGCGGAACCGCAGCGGCTGACGGACTTCTCCGAGGCCGGGCGGGTCGTGCTCGGCGGCGTCCCACTGGACGATGACCGGGTGCTCGGACCGGGCGCGCAGGTCGCGGACTGGCTGGTGGCGCGGGCCACCGTGGGGCTGTGCGCAATGCAGGCCGGGGTCTTGGAGCGGGCGCTGGAGCTGACTGCGGAGTACGCGCGGAACCGGGTGCAGTTCGGCAGGCCGATCGGCTCGTTCCAGGCAGTGACGCAGCGCCTGGCCGACGCCTACATCGACACCGAAGCGGTCCGGCTCACCATGTGGCAGGCCGCCTGGCTGCTGGCTTCCGGGGGCGAAGGCGACGCGGCAGCTCTTCGGGTCGCGACCGCGGTGGCCACGGCCAAGTTCTGGGCGGCCGACGCCGGCCATCGGGTGGCGCACACCGCGGTCCACGTGCACGGCGGGCTGGGCATCGACGTGTCCTACCCGGTGCACCGCTACTTCACCGCGGCCAAGCATCACGAGTTCGCGCTCGGCGGCGCCACCGCCCAGCTCCGCCGCATCGGCGCCGACCTGGCCCGGGCTGAAGGCTGAGTCGGGGGCGGGGAGTCAGTCGTCGCAGATGGCCCAGGCCTCGATCTCGATCATTAGCTCGGGCATGGCCAGCGCTGACACCTGGACCGCGGTGCTGGCCGGGGGGCGGGATGTGTCGACGTACTCGTCGCGGACCGCGCGTGCGACCGGGAGTTGCGAGATGTCGGTGACGTAGTAGTTCAGCTTGACGACGTCGGCGAATGACGCGCCGGCCGCGGCCAGCGCCCGGCTGAGGTTGGCGAATACCTGCCGGGCCTGGGCCTCCAAATCGCCCGCCCCGACCAGCTGATCCGCGTCGTCGAGAGCTACCTGCCCCGCGATCGCCACCCAGCGGCCGCGTCCGGTCACCGCGTGGCTGAACCCCGGGCCGGGCGCCAGTCCTTCCGGTGCCCGGAAATGCTGCAGTGCCGACACGTGTCGCCCCTTTCGGTCGCCTGTCTCCGCGGTCCCAGGCTAGCCGCGGGGGCCTCAACGGACCAGGGCGGCGACCTTTTCCAGGTAGCGCGGGTCGCAGTGGACGGAGAACGTGGTCAGGACGGTCTGCTTCCACCGCTGGATCTCATCCGCGATCTTGGCCCAGGGGCCGATCAGGGCCACGTCTTCGACCAGCTTGGTGGGGACGGCCGCGATGGCGCTCTTCTTGTCACCGGCCAGGTAGAAGTCCTGGATCGTCCGGGCCTGTGCCTCGTAGCCCATCCGGGCGAAGACCTCGTAGTGAAAGTTGAGGCCGCGCGCGCCCATCCCGCCGATATAAAGAGCCAGAGTCGGCCGAACGAGATCGGCCGCTCGTTCGGCATCATCATCGACGATGATGGCCAGCGGGCCACCCACCACGTCAAAGGTGTCGCTGGAGTGCCGGGCGCCGGGTCGGGCGAAACCCTCGGCCAGGGCGGTGGCGTAGAAGTCGTTCATCGCGGGCGAGAAGAAGATCGTGTTCCAGCCGTCGGCGATTTCGGCCGCCAGCGCCACGTTCCGCGGTCCTTCCGCGCCGAGGTAGATGGGAATCTCGGTTCGGTACGGATGCAGGATAGAGCGCAGCGGCTTGCCGAGGCCGGTCCCCGCTTGTAGGGGGATCTGGTAGTGCTTGCCGTCGTAGCTGACCGGCTCCTGGCGCGCGATGACCTGGCGGACGATGTCGATGTACTCCCTGGTGCGCTCCAGCGGGCGGGGGTACGGCTGGCCGTACCAGCCCTCGACGACCTGCGGGTTGCTGGTGCCGATGCCGAGCAGAACCCGCCCCTGGGTGAGGTGGTCCATGGTCATCGCGGTCATCGCCAGGGTGACCGGCGGCCGAGCGGACAGCTGGGAGACGGCGGTGCCCAGGTGGACCCGCGAGGTGCGCGATCCCCACCAGGCCAGCGGGGTCCAGGCATCGCTGCCGTAGGCTTCGGCCGTCCAGATCTGGTCGAGCCCGAGACGTTCGGCGGCTTCGAAGAGGTCCGCCACGCCGGGCGGCGGGCCGGCTCCCCAGTAGCCGGCCGAGACGGCGATCTTCATCGCATCATCGTCGCAGCCGGCGTAGGGTCTCGTCCGTTTCCTGGATGAGCGTGGCCATCACGTCGGCGACCGGGCGGACCTCGGTGATCCGGCCCACGATCTGCCCGGCCGGCATCGGCACCACGTCCGGCTGCCCGGACCGCATGAGGCGCTGGTGCGCCTCGCTGACGAGCAGGTTCTGCAGCGGCATCCCGAGCGGCTCAGGCGCGTCCGGCTGATCCCAGGCGTCGGTCCATCGGTTCTTCAGGATGCGGGCGGGTTTGCCGCTGTAGATCCTGGACCGGACGGTGTCCGAGGAGGTCGCCGCGAGCAGCGCCTCGGTCACGGCCGGCGCCGAGGTCAGCTGCGCGTATTCCTGGGTGAGCAGCCAGGCCGAGCCCAGCCAGACCCCGGCGGCGCCCAGCGCGAGCGCGGCCGCGATCTGGCGGCCGCAGCCGATCCCGCCCGCGGCGAGCACGGGCACCTGGACCGCGTCGACGATCTCAGG
>JBAUAY010000860.1:0-3318 GCA_049676235.1 Streptosporangiaceae bacterium | reverse complement strand
AGCACGCTGGCCAGCAGTTCGGCCAGGCTGGGCTCATCGTCGACGACGAGCACGCGCACCGGCGTGCCGTCCGCCCGCTGGATGCCAGCGTTACGCGTGCTGGTGGCCTGCGCCCCGGCCGGGCCCTCGTTCTCCATGTTCGTCAAGCTCGCCCATCGTCAGTCGGATCTGCGCCAAGTATGCGAGATTCTCCTCTCAAGGTCTCTCATTCAATGCGAATAGTGTTAGGGACCAGGTCAGAATCAGCTATGAATTAGCTCTGAAGAAGACGTGCCAGCTTGGAACCTGAAGCCGATGGTCTGGCGCCGGCCTCCCGCAGCACCTTGCCGACCGTCCCGAGCAGCTCGGCGGCCGCGGGATCGGAGGACTTAACCTCGACCTCGACCTCGCGCCAGGTCAGCGGCGTGCTGTCCGTCTCGCTGAGCTTGACGGCAGTCACCTGGTCGTCGGCGACCTCCACCAGGGCATCTCCGGTCGCCGAGGTCAGGGTCCACACGGTCCGTTCGGTATCCAGAATAGCGATGGGGCGCAGGCGCTGGCCTGCCGTGATGTCCTCAACCTGAGCGGCGAGCCGGGCTGGCACGCTGCCCGTGTCGCCCTCGTCTAGCGGCGCGTGCAGCTCTTGCCTGGTGTCCTTGCGCACCGGCAGCTTCAGGTGCCAGCCCTCGTCGTCGCCGCCGACGCGCCGCCGCAACGTGATCTTGTGCCGATTGAGGTCGAGGTCCTCGGTGTCGAAGTAGGTGGCGCTCATGTAGAACCGCTTCTTGTCCGCCGTGCGCAAGCTTTTCGGCCCACGCAGGCTGCCCAGCTTGGGCACGACGAAGTCGGCCTCGGCGTCGTATTTCTGCTCGGTCTCCAGGTGGTCGCCAGTCACGCTTCTAAGGCTACGTGTGATAGACGACGAATCGTGTAGCGGGCCGCTCGATTAGCAGCGCGTCGCTGGCCAAGGAGGACGAGGCGGGATCGTCCGGCGACGATCGCGGGTAGGCGTCCACGTGCAGCCCCGCCGCGCCGGGCTGACCCGCCCGATCCCAGGCCTGTACGTGCGCGGCGAGGGCGGTGCCGAGCTCTGGGCCGTGCGGGCCGAACCCGGCCACCGAAAGCGCGAGCTGGCCGGATCGGCCGTCTACCGCGGGCTGGTCCGCGGTGAGCACCGCGATGCCGCCGGAGTCTACGATCCCAGCGGTGGCCAGTATCCTGTGGCCGCGCAGCGGCGCTCGGGCGAGCCGGGCGGCGGCCCCGTCCCCCGGGCCGGAGGGCCACTCCTCCGTCACCCCGCACGACCGGCGGTCACCGGCCGCGAGCCACAGGCCGAGGGCCCAAAACACCTGCAGGGAACTGGCTCGGACGCCGGTGGCGAACTCCGTCGGCGGCCCGTCCAGGAAGGCGGCCAGCGCCGCGCCGTCGACCTCCTGCCCGTCGGCCAGCATGAGCCCGTCCGGCAGCGTGACGGAGAGCCTTGGCTGGAGCACCACGATGCGTTCCGGGCCGGCCAGCGATCCGCGCATCCGCATGAACCCGCACGGCGCGATGGACCGGCTCACCCAGTGCCCTGCGCTGCCAGGCTGCACGGGCCCAGTGCGCCCGAACGCCACCGCGAGCTGCGATCCGCGTACGTCGAGCGGCACGACGATCCGGGCGTCGGGACCGGTCTGGTGCAGCCAGGCCGGAGCCAGGTCACTGACCCCGACGGTGGCGATCACCCGGTCGTACGGCGCGCCGGGCGGGTAGCCCTCCGCGCCGTCCGCGGCCACCACGGTCACGCCCGGGTACCCGGCGCTGGCTAGGTGCTCGCGGGCCCGGTCGACCAGGTCGGCTTCGATGTCAACGCTGACCACGGTGCCCGACGCTCCCACGATGTGCCTGATCAGCGCGGCGTTATAGCCGGTGCCCGCGCCGATCTCGAGCACCCGCTGGCCCGGGGCCAGGCCCAGCTGGTACAACATGATCGCCATGATGGCGGGCTGGGAGGAGGAGCTCATCGGCTGGCCGTCGGCGTCCCGTTTGGTCACGATGGCGTCATCGAGGTAAGCCTCCTCCGGCGGCAGATGCGGCAGGAACAGGTGCCGCGGCACGTCACGCAGCGCCGCGGCGATGCGCTCGTCGCGGATCCCGCTGGTCGCCAGGACCTCGGCGACGAGGCGCTCCCGCAGCTCGGTCAGCGAAGCGTCGTCACTCAAGGGTCCAATCTCCCCGGAGCCGCGCTCGGGGCCCGCGACAGGACGGCGGCCACGGCCAGGGCCGCCAGCCCGGCCAGGCCGGCCAGGACGAAGCTGTTGCCGGCCAGCAGCTGCAGGCCGTGCCAGTGGAACTCGTGGTACCAGGGCTGGTCGCCGGTGGCAAAGTAGGTGGCCGGGCCGTACCAGACCAGGCCCGCCGGGGTCAGTCCGGCCTGGGCGTCCCAGAACTGCGGCCAGGCGGCGAACACCAGCACAAGCCCGGCCGCCGCGGCCCACCAGGCCGCCCGGATCAGGCCGCGGCCGGCGGAAGCGCCCAGGTGAGCTAGCAGCGCGATCCCCGGCGCCACCCATACCCAGTGGTGATCCCAGCTCAGCGGCGAGACCAGCAGGCCGGTCAGCGCGCAGGCCAGCATCGCGGGCACCGGCTGCCCGGCCCGGTACAGCAGGGAGGCCGTGATCAACCCGGCGATCACGACCAGGATGGCCAGGATGATCCACGGTATGGTCCCGGAATTCACGCTGCCGGCCAGCCGGGTCACGATGCCCCGCAGGGACTGATTGCCCCGCGTGCCGAGGAACACGATCCGGTTGGCCTTCAGGAACAACCCGTCGACCCAGTAGATGCGGGAATCCTGCGGCAAGATCGCGTAGCCGAGCGCCACCGTGGCCGCGAATACCGCCGAGGCCGTGACGGCCTGCCGGTACCTGCGGATGAGCAGCAGGTACGGGATGAAGATCAGCGGGGTCAGCTTCACTCCCGCCGCGATCCCGATGCCGAACCCGTGCCACCAGCGAGTCCGCCCCTTCAAGTCTCCGAGCAGCAGGTCGGCGATCACGAGCAGCATGAGCAGCAGGTTGACCTGGCCAAGGCCGAGGGTTTGCTGGACCGGTTCGGTGGCCAGGGCCAGCCCGGACACCCCGAGCGTGGCGCCCAGCCGGACGGCCGGCCGGTCACGGTAGCCCAGCGCGCCGAACACCAGCCACAGTGACAGCCCGAGCGCGGCCAGGCTCGCCAGGGTCATGGCCCAGCGCATGGCCGTCCAGGACAGCACGGAGCCGACCGCGAAGACCACCGCGGCGAACGGCGGATAGGTGAACTGGACGCCGTTCTGGCCGGTCCAGTCGTACAGCGGCGAGG
>JBAUAY010000859.1:0-3971 GCA_049676235.1 Streptosporangiaceae bacterium | reverse complement strand
GCCCGGCCCCGCACCGCACGAAAGCCCAGGTAAACGGCCCAACACGCGGATCACTGGGGGGAACTTCGGGCTAATTCAACTGGTCGGCGGCGTCCTGGCTGCCGAGCCGGGCCAGGAACGCCGGGCTGATCTGCTGCCCAGATCGTAAGAACACCCCGACCGCGCAGGGGAACGCTACGGCCAGGTGGGCGCGCAGCTGATGGCAGACCGGCACTTAAGCCGACCAGGGAGACGCCCCAGCAGGACGGCTGTACGAGGCTGCGGCGTACAGCGGCAGGTTGATCAGAGGAAGAACGCTAGAGCCTCTGCTATAGCCCCCGTCGTCGTGGGCGTCACGGTGGTGGGCGCTGCCGTGGTGGGTGCCACGGTGGTGGGCGCCGCGGTCGTGGGTGCTGCCGTGGTGGGCGCCGTGGTGGGTGCCGCGGTCGTGGGCGCCGCCGTGGTGGGCGCTGCCGTGGTGGGTGCCGCGGTCGTAGGCGCTGCCGTGGTGGGCGCTGCGGTCGTGGGTGCCGCGGTCGTAGGCGGCAGCAGGATCGTCGTCGGCGCGGTCGTCGGCGTCGGCGAATAAGAATACGGCTGGTAGGCCGAGGACTGACCGTTGGATGAGGCCGTTGTCGAGCCCCGCCGGGCCGGCGCGGTGACGGATGCGGGCGAACCGGACCGGGCGATCAATAGCGGCTTCGTAAACCCGTTGGCTTGTGGCAGCGCGGTCACCACCGCGCGGGGGGACTCGAAAGCAGTCGGCTGCCCGCTGTGAGAGGTCATGTGACTGGCTAGGAGCATGCCGCCCCCGAGCAGAACCAGTGCTGCTACGGCGCTGCTGGCTAGGACATAGCTGCCCGGCAAGCGCGACCCTGACGGTTTCGTTACCTGTACCGCGAAACCGTTGGCGCCGAACGACTTCATGCGATGGGTAACCCCGCCCGGGAAGGCGACTGAGTCGGGGGAGATGTCGCCGGCGAGGAGAAGAACCTGTTCCCGCAAGTGGCCGGGGAGCGCGGGGACAGGGAGCATGGTGAGCATCACCGCGGGGTTAATTTCCGGGCGCCTGATCCTGCCGCACACCGGGCACCGCCGGATGTGACTTGCGAGCCGCTTGCGCAGCCGTCCGGTCAGCCTGCCGTCCCAGCCATCCAGGATGCCGGCCATGTCCTGGCACAGGTCCCGGGCCGGCCACGCGACCAATGGCACGCCGAGCAACCTCGTAAACCGCGAGCGTGCCCGTTTGGCCAGCGCCTGTGCCTGGTTGCGCGGCACGCCCAGAGTATCCGCGAGGTCGGCGCCCTGCAGCTCGTGGCGCAGGTTCAGCTCGATGAGCTCGCGCTCCACTGGCTCCAGACGGGCGAGGGCGGCCCACACAAGAGCGCGAAGTTGGACCTCTAGGGAAGTGCCCGCAAGCGAGACGCTGTCATATGTCATCTCCGCTGGCACCGAGATTCCAGCCTGCACCCGGCTGTGGCACTCGTTGCGGGTGACCGCAAACAGCCAGCTCCGCAGTCGGTCAGGCTCGGACAGCTTCGTGATCTTGGATGCGGCGATGACGAAAGTATCGTGCACCGCATCGGCCGCGTCGGCTGGTTCGGCGAGCTGGGACTGGCAGTACGCGTACAGGTCCGCCGCATAGTGGTCGAATGCCGCAGCCAGGCCAGCCACATCGTTATCCACGAGCGCGTAGTACATCTCGTGGTTGTGCATAGTCATACGTTATGACTCAAGACAGCTCTGCGCAAAGTACATAACAATCCAGGTCACGTGCTGGACGATTTCGACTCCTGTGGCCGGAGCTGCGGGCACTGGCAACCCGGAGCCTCGCCCGGTCGACCTGCCCGATTCCCGGCAGGTCAGGGTGCAACGCCTGCACCCGAAGACAGTGCTCAAGCCCGCGATGCGTACCATGCTGGTACCAGTGCCGAAGTCCGCCACCCGCAGCGGCCAGCCGCCAAGGGATACCATCGGCGGGCAGCCGTTGCGGGACACCGAACTACTGGCCTGGTGCGGCGAAGTCATCCGGTCGGTACTCGCTGACCTGGCTGTGGGAGTGTTATTCACATGAGTGGGCAGAGTCTGGTGCTGCGCAGGCTGGTCAGGGCGTCCGCCGTCGTGCTCGGCGTCGGGCTGCTGGTGACCGCGTGCAGCCCGGTCAAGATAGGCGCCGCGGCGATCACCGGTAGCCAGCGGATCACGATCGTGACCCTCACCACCGAGGTCACCAACCTTAACCAGGCCGTGCAGATGTACCGGAGCACTGTCCAGCTGAGTTCGACGCAGCAGACGCAGGAGACGCTCACCTGGCTGGTCCGGTTCCAGATCAACGACGAACTCGCCCAGCAGGCCGGCATCACGGTCACCCGCGCCCAGGCCGAGGCGGCGCTGGCGCAGATCTACGCGGCGGCCAAGGCCAACGCCGAGGCCCAGGGACTGTCGAACGTCACCCTCAACCTCATCCTGGCCGCCAACGGGATCCCGCCGAACCTGTCCGCCGAGATCGGCCGGTACCAGGCCATAAATAACCAGTTCGTCCGGCAGGCCAACGGCGGCAAGCTGCCGACCAGCACCTCGGCCCAGACGGCTACCACCGCCAAGCTCCAGCATGCCCAGTGCCTGGCGGCCAAGGCCCTGACGATTCAGATCAACCCGCAGTTCGGCCAGTTCAACTACACCCAGTACCAGGTCGTCTCCGCGCCCAACCCGGTGGCGGCGTCTCCGGGACCGGCGAAGCCGACATCGCAGGCCGGGCTGACGCCGGCTTGCTGACCGTCCTGGTGACCAGCCCGCGGGTGGCGCCCGGGCTGCTCAGCTGGCCAGCCTGGCAAGCCCTGCGGTCTGCTTCCTCTGTGCTCGTCTCGGCTGGTCATCCGCAGTTGCCCGCGCTGGACGAGGCCGGGATCGGGTACCGGGTGGTGGCCGATGCTGACGTCGAGTTGCTCGCGGTTGACGGTGTCGTGGTGTGGCTGCCCGAGCCGGGTGCTGAGCCGCCGCTCCCGCCCGGTGCTCAGCTGCTGCACGGCTCGGCTGATCTGCCCGGGGCCCGGTTCCTCGACCTGGTGGCGACCATGGACCGGCTGCGCGTGAAATGTCCCTGGGACGCCCGGCAGACCCATGCGTCGCTCGCCCCGAACCTGCTCGAGGAGCCCTACGAGGCGCTTGAGGCGCTCGAGTCCGGGGACGAGCGGGCCTTCTGCGAGGAACTCGGCGACGTGCTGCTGCAGGTGGTGTTCCACGCACGCATCGCGGCCGAGCGCGCGGACGGCACGTCGTTCACGGTCGATGACGTGGCCGACGGGATCGCGGCCAAGCTGGTGCGGCGGCATCCGCACGTCTTCGCGGACGTGGCGGTCTCCGGCGCCGAGGACGTCAACCGCAACTGGGACGAGATTAAGCGGGAAGAAAAGAAGGACAGGGCCGAACGATCCGGGGTGGCAGCTCCCCTTTCTGTTCTATCCGCACTAGACGGGGTCCCGTTCGGGCAGCCTGCCCTCGCGCTGGCAGCGCAACTTCAGAGCCGGGCAGTTCGGGCTGGAGTCCCCGATCACCTCGCCCGCCTCGACGGTGGTGCATCCGGATCGGCGGACGACGCTACCGACGGCGAGGATATCGGCGGCGAGCTATTCCGGCTGGTCGCGAAGGCTCGCGAGCTGGGTATTGACCCGGAGATGGAGCTACGGGCGGCTGCGCGCCGCTACCGCGATCTGGTGCATGCCTGGGAACGTTCGTAACTGACCGATTGCCTTCTGGTGACCCGGCCCGCGTCGCCTCAGCGCGGTGGTACGCTCCGGTTTCGTGCCAAGGGGAGCTGCTGTGCATCGAGGGTCGAGACTGCGTGGGCTCCTCGGCACCCGCGGTCGGACGGGGCTCGCGTCCACAGTCGGCCCCGTGCTGGTGGGGGTTATCTTCGCGTTCACCTGGAACGTGGCCACGTCGCATCAGCCGCAGGTGCCGCAACCTGGTCCCGGGCTTGCGTCGACGGTAGG
>JBAUAY010000858.1:0-12906 GCA_049676235.1 Streptosporangiaceae bacterium | reverse complement strand
GAGTTCTGCCAGCCCGGCGCCCCCTGCGGCCCGGCGGTGGCTGGCCGCCTGGAAGCGGTCCGGTCCGCCCTGAACGAGATCGCCGACACCCTGGCCGCCCACCTGCCGGCGGCGGGCCGGCCCGCGGAAGCCCAGGCTCCGGCCGAGGACCTCGGCGCTCTGCTGGCCCGAGCCGAAGATTTCTACCGAACGGGCCTGGCCTTTGCCTCCCACGATGACCCCGCGCTCTCCGGTCTGGCCGCCATGCTGACCTCGGCCTACCAGGTAGCGCGAGCCGGCCAGGAAGACGTCCGCACGACCGCCCGCCTCGTCGACAGCGTCCTTCGCCCGCTGGCCGACGCCCTGCCCGCCCCGTCGTCCGCACCCCAAGAGCCCCAAGAACCCCAAGAGCCCCTTGCATCTCAGGAGCCTCCACCGTCTCTCTGGGACATCGCGATCGCCGCCACCACCCTGCGGGCGAGCCTCGGTGCCAGCGCCCCGCCCGGGCTGCTCGAGGCGGTCGCGGCCCTGCAGGACCTAGCCCTCCGCCAGGTGTCGGCCGGCGATCAGGCCCGCCTGATCGCCGAGTTCGCGCAGATCCAGCGCGCCCTGCCGCCCGCGATCACGATCGCCAAGAACGGCCCCTACCTGGTCACCAACGTCCCGGCCACCCGCACGCCGCTCGGACAGAAGCTGACGCTGCCGCCCCAGCTGGCCCTGTGCCGGTGCGGCGCTTCGTCCACGAAACCGTTCTGCGACGGGACGCACGCCAGCAGCGGGTTCACCGACGACAAGGACCCGAAACGGGTGCCCGACCAGCGCGACACCTACCCGGGTCAGCAGGTCACGATCTTCGACAACCGGGGCATCTGCCAGCACTCCGGCCTGTGTAGCGACCGGCTGCCGACGGCCTTCCGCACCGGCACCGAGCCCTTTGTCGCCCCGAGCGGAGCCCGGATGGACGAGCTCGTCCGGGCGGTGCGCGACTGCCCGTCCGGGGCGCTGAGCCTGGCCTTCGACGGCGCGGAGGCCCGCAGCCTGGTCGACTGGCACAGCGAGCGCGAGCAGGCCATCGAGATCACCCAGGACGGCCCCTACCGGGTGACCGGCGGGATCGGCCTGACCGACGCGACGGGCGCGGACGTGCCCCGGGCCGCGGGCTCGTCCCGTGAGCACTACGCGCTCTGCCGGTGCGGCCACTCGCAGAACAAGCCCTTCTGCAGCGGCATGCACTGGTACGTGGAGTTCCGCGACCCGGCCCGCGACGCAGAGCCGACCCTGTTCGAGTGGGCCGGCGGCCTGCCCGCGCTGACTCGGATGACCCGGCTGCTCTACGAGAGGCACGTGCCCGCCGACGACCTGCTCGCGCCGCTGTTCGCCACCATGGCGCCCGGGTACCCGCAGCGTGAGGCGGCCGTGCTGGCCGAAGCCTTCGGCGGACCCGCGGCCTCCGGCCAGGCCGCCCGACCGGGCTTCACCGAACCGCAGCGCGCTCGGTGGGTCGCGCTGGCCACCGCGGCCGCCGACGAGGCGGCCCTGCCCGCCGACCCCGGATTCCGGGCCGCCCTCGCGTCGTACCTGGACTGGAGCTCGCGGGCCGGCGACGCACCGCGACCCACATGGGACTGGGGCCCGGCCGGCCCGCCATTGCAGGCCAGCACAGCGCAGGCCAGCACAGCGCAGGCCAGCACAGCGCAGGCCAGCGCCGGCGACGACCAGAAGCAGGTCACCTTGCCCGGACCGGACGAGACGGTCAGCTTCGCGGCCCACATCAAGCCGCTGTTCCGCGAGCACGACCGCAAGTCCATGACGTTTGCCTTCGACCTGTGGTCGCAGGCCGACGTGCAGGCGAACGCCTCCGGTATCCTCGAGCGCCTTCAGAACGGCACGATGCCCTGTGACGGCGCCTGGCCGGCCGAGAAAATCGAGGTATTCAGCCGCTGGACACAATCCGGCTGCCAGCCTTAGCGGCAGAATGGACTCCGTGCCAGAGCGAATGAGCGGGAGCCCGATCGTGATCATCGGCGGCGGCGTGGCCGGAGGCAACGCCGCCGCCGCCCTTCGGGAGGAGGGTTTCGCCGGACCGGTCGTGATCATCAGCCGGGAACCGGGCGTCCCCTTCGGCCGGCCTCCGCTGTCCAAGACGTACCTGCGGTCGGAGGAGGACCTCCAAGGCTGGTACGTCAGGCCAGCCGGCTGGTATGCCGAACACGACGTAGACCTGCGCAGCGGATCGAGCGTCGCGGCGCTGGATCCCGCCGAGCACACGATTGTCCTGGGCTCGGGTGAGGTCCTCCGTTACGGCAAGGTCCTGATCGCCACCGGAGGACGCAACCGGCGGCTCCGGGAGCCCGGGGCCGGGCTGCCCGGGATCCACCAGCTGCGCACGGTGGCCGAGTGCGACGCGATCAAGCAGGAGGCCGTGGCGGGCCGGCGCGCGGTCGTGGTGGGCATGAGCTTCATCGGCTGCGAGGTAGCGGCCTCGCTGACCCAGCTCGGGGTGCACGTGACCGCGGTCTTCCCGGGACGAGCCCCGCTGGAAAACGTCTTGGGCGACCAGGTCGGCACGCTGATGGGCGCCATCCACCGCGACCACGGCGTCGAACTGCGCGCCGGAGACCAGGTGGCCGCGTTCGAAGGAGCCGAACAGCTGGAGGCGGTCGTGACCGCCGCCGGGCATCGTGTCGCGTGCGATTTCGCCGTCGCGGGCATCGGGATAGACCCCGATGTTCCGGCCGTCACGGGATCATCGATCGCGCAGCAGAACGGGATCCTGACCGATGAGCTCTGCCGGACCAGCGCGACTGACGTCTACGCGGCCGGCGACATAGCCAACCAGCTTCACCCGCTGTTCGGCCGGGTCCGGGTCGAGCACTACAACAACGCCGAGAAACAGGGCGCCGCGGCGGCGAGGTCCATGCTTGGCTCAACGGCCCCGTATGACTATCTCTATAGCTTCTGGTCCGATCAGTATGAGCACAAAATCGAGTACGTCGGCCACGTCACCCGGTGGGACGAGTTCGTGGTCCGCGGCAGCCTGGACGAGGGCAAGCTGGTCGGCTTCTACCTGGTGGACGGGGTCGTGCGGGCCGCCGTCGGGCTCGACCGTGGCGGTGATCCGGAACTGGACCACGACGGAGAGATGGCGGCCTGCGCGCGCCTGGTCGCCGGGCAAGCCCGGCCGGCTCCCGGCGTGCTCGCCGATGAGCACACCGACCTGTGGTCAATTACCGGCTAGGCGTTCGAGAACAGGGGGATGTTCGCGCCGCTGGCCGGAGCCAGCGGGCTGTCGAGCAGCGCGACGATCAGCCGGGCCACATCATCAGGGGTCAGGCCGGGACGCAGCGCGGGGTTGGCCCGGCGCAGCATCTGGGTGTCGACGGCGCCCGGGCTGATGCAGATGGCGCTGATGCCGTGCTCCCGGCCCTCCACCGCGATCGCCTCGGTGAGGCCGATGATCCCGTACTTGGAGACGTTGTAGGCGGCCAGGCCCGGGAACTTCTCGGTGGCGTAGACGCCGGACAGCGAGGCGATGTTGACGATCCGCCCTTCGCCCGCCGGGAGCATGGCGGTGAACGCCGCACGACAGCAGAGGAATGAACCCGTCAGGTTGACCCGGAGCGTCTCTTCCCAGATCCCGGTCGTCGTCTCGGGGAACAGCGCGGGCGTGAGCACCCCGGCCGCGCAGACCAGCGCCGCGACCGGGCCCGCCCGCTCGGCCGTGGCGAAAAGGCGCTCGATATCGGCGCCATTGCCCACGTCCGTAGGCACCGGCGTGGCCTGGCCGCCGGCGCGCCTGATGCGTTCGGCGACCCGGTCGAGAGCTTCGCGATCTCGGGCGGCCAGCACGACGTGCGCGCCCGCCGCGGCTATGCCCGCGGCGGTGGCCGCCCCGATCCCGCGGCTCGCGCCCGTGACTACCGCCACCCGTCCGGCCAGCCAGTGCACCCCGGTCATCGGCCGGCCCCAGCCCTAACCACCTGACGGTAGAGCTGTTCGTGCGCGTCCAGGCTCCGTTCCAGGTCAAGATGGCTTTCGGCGTGGTCGCGGCAGGCCGAGCGCGCAATCCCGGCCGTCCGCCCGACGGCCTCCACGGCGGCGCCCACGTCGTCGGGCGGCACCAGGAAACCGGTGACGCCGTCCGCGATCACCTCGCTGAGCCCTCCGCGCCTGAACCCGACGACGGGAGTCCCGCACGCCTGCGCCTCGGCGGCGGCCATCCCGAAGGGCTCGTCCCACCGGACCGGATACAGCACCACCGCCGCGCGGGCCATGGCCGCCCACACCGACGGGCGGGGCACGGCCCGATGAACCGTGACCCCTGGCCAGGCTCGCCGCGGGCCGATCCGTTCCCGGCTGTACTCGGCATCGTAGGGGTCGCCGTAGACGTCGATCGGTACTCCGGCCGCGCAGGCGATGTCGATGGCCTCGGCGGCGCCCTTCTCCGGACTTAGCCGGCCCGCGAATACGGCGCCATCCCCGGCCGTCCGCGACCAGGGGATGACACGGGTGGGAACGTAGGGCGGGAGGACCGCATCGACGGGGACGACCCGGCGCCAGGCGTTCGCCTGGAAGACCGATACCGCGGCCAACGTCGGCGGCCGGCCCGACCGGGCCGCCTGACGAAGCGCCGCCGCCACCACCTCGTCCGGGGGCAGGTGGAGCGTGTGGACCACCGGCTCGTGCAGCGCCGCCGCGAGCCGGACGGCGGGCGCGTCGAAGGCGTGATTGTGGATCACGTCATACCGGACCTTCTGCACCCTCTCATAGGCGCTGGCGAAAGCAGGCTCGGCGGCCGCCGAGCCGGGCTCGGCGGGTCCGGTGGGCCCGGAAGCCCGGTAGAGCGTGCCCGCCAGAGACCGGGGATCGACTCCGGTGTCGATCACCTCGACCCCCGGGATCTCCGATCCCGACGCAGCGTAGACGTGCACTTCGTGCCCCCGGCCGGCCAGACCGCGGGCCAGATCGGACACGAAGGCCTGCGAACCGCCCGCCTGAGGCTCGCGGATCGCCGTCACGAGCGGCGCCATGATGGCGATCTTCACGGTGCCATCCTCACTGTGTCAGCCTCATGGGGCCAGCACCTTGAAGGCGAGGTCGCGCGGCGCGTTGATCCCGAGCACCTCGAAAGGAACCCGCGCCTGGCCGCGCCGGCGGACCTCTTCGGCGGCATCAGGATAGAAGACCCCGGCCAGCTCGACGGCCTCTTCGTAACTGGGGAACTCGACGGCCATCGGCCCGGGGAAGCAGGCGTACCGGTAGCCCAGGGCGGCGAGCCAGTCGAGGTTGTTCGGCCAGATGATGGCGACGCAGCCGCCCGGCCTGCACACCCGCTCCATCTCGGCCAGGCCCGCCTCGCCGCCGTGTCCTGAGGCGGGGGTGAGGACCGAGCAGGCGACGACCAGGTCAGCGACATCGTCGCCCAGAGGCAGCTCGTCGAAAAACCCGTGAGTCACCCGGGCCCGGCCGCCGTGATCCGCTTCGGCAAGTTTCCGCCTCAGGATCCGGCGCAAGGGCCTGGCCGGCTCAACCGCCACGACCTCCCGGCCACGGCCGATGAGCTCGAGGGTCAGCCGCCCCGCGCCCGCGCCGACCTCGACGATCCGGTCTACAGCCCGCGGCAGCCAGCCGAGGACACCGGGATGGAGCCGCTCGGCGCTGGCCAGCCGATCGTAGAGCTCCGGTTCGAGCCGGTACAGCAGTTCCCAGGCCAGGTCGATGTCCGTTTGCGGATCACCGTCCCCGTCCGGGACAAACCGGCTCGCCTCGTCGCGGGTGAAAACACGAAGGTCCGCGGCCGTGTAGCGCGTTCGCAGGTCCCGGCCCGCAGCGGCCGGAACCTCAGCCTTGATCAAGGACCTCAGCCCAGTTCTTATCGGTCTCCCATACCCGCACGGACCGCAGCAGTCCCTCGGGAAGCTCCGGCTGGAGCCGCTCCCAGAAGGTCAGGGCCAGGTTCTCTGCCGTGGGGATGCGCCCCTTGAGCCACGGCACGTCGGTATTCAGGTTGCGGTGATCCACATCCTGGATGATCTGTCTGCTCATCACGTCGGAAAGCACCTTCAGGTCCAGGACGTAGCCGCTGGCCTCGTCGATCTCGCCGGCCACGACCACCTCCAGGACGTAATTGTGCCCGTGCAGGTTCACGCACTTCCCGAACAGGCGCCGGTTCTCGTCGTCGGATAGCCCAGGGTCGGTCAGCTGGTGCGCGGCATTGAACGACTCTCTGCGGCCGACCAGCACGGTCATCGCGCCGCGCCGGGAGCCGATGGTGCCTTGGCAGCGTTTACCACGTTCTCATCATGGCCCGCCGGGTGATCCGCCGCTACCGGGCCCGGCCATGACGCTCTCGGCGCCAAATTATTACGTAAAGGCAAACAAATAAACTATCCGCCGGAAGTAGCGAGTATCAGCAGGTCAAGCTGGCACAATTGCCGTCGGGCCACGGGTAACCGCAACCAGCCGTGGCCATCAGCCTCATAAGGACGGTGCACAGCGACGTGATCCGCATGAGAAAAACACGACTGTCGGCCGCGGTGGTGCTAGGGGTGGCAGCAGTCATGACCCCGCTGGCCGCGCTGGCCGGCCCCGCCTCGGCGGCCACCCCGAGCCCGAACACGCCCGAACAGGTGGCGTCGGGCATCGACGTGGCCAAGCTGCCGGGCGCCACGGTCTTCGGCAATACCCCGGCCAGCACGCCGGAGACCGTATCGTTCATCCTGCGTGAGCGGAACCACAGCATCCTGCAGGCCAACGTGATCAACGGCGTCACCAGGTACCTGTCGGTCAGCCAGTTCGCCAGCACGTACGGCCAGACTCCGGCCAACGTCGTCGCGCTGACCAATTACCTAGCCCACTACGGGATCCAGACGACCGTCTACGCCGACAACGTCGACGTGTCGGCCACCGGCACCGCGGGGGAGTTCGACAGCGCGCTGGGCGTGACGCAGAATCAGTACCACGTGCCCGCGCTGCCCCGGGCCGGCGGCCTGGCCGGGGTACCCGCGCAGGACGTACACGGCACCGCGCAGGCGCCGCTGCTGCCCTACCGGCTCTCCAACTTCGTGCTGGCCATCCTCGGGCTCACCAACTACGCCCCGTTCGCCAGCCCCGCGGCGCACGTGAACACGAGCGTGGTCAAGCCGCTGCAGGGCAACTCGAACAGCTGCCTCGCCCTGGCCGGCCTGCCCAACGGGTGCAACCTCCCGTCGAACTTCGCCGCCAACTACGGGCTCAACGGCCTGTACAAGAAGGGCGCCAACGGGTCCGGCCAGACCCTGGCGATCGTCACCCTGGCCGCCGTTGACCCAGGCGCACCGCAGTATTTCTGGAGCAATATCGCGCACATCCCGGACACCGGCCGCACGTTCACCGTGCAGAACATCGACGGCGGCCCGGGCGCGCCGAGCGATGCCTCAGGCACCGGCGAGACCGACCTGGACCTCGAGCAGTCGGGGGCGCTGGCGCCCGGCGCGAACGTGATCGACTACCAGGCGCCCAACACCGATCCCGGGTTCGCCGACGCGTTCTTCACCGCGGCCAGCCAGAACACCGCCAGCACCGTGTCGACGAGCTGGGGCGAATCGGAGACCTTCCTGCAGTCGGTGATCCTGGCCGGCCAGGAAGCGGCGACCTATAACGCCGCGTTCGACGAGGCCTTCCTCGAACTGGCCGTCCAGGGGCAGTCCGCCTTCGACGCCTCCGGCGACGCGGGGGCGTACGACGCCAGCAGCGACCTCACCACCACCAACCTGTCGGTCGACACCAACCCGGACAGCCCGTACATCACCGCGACGGGCGGCACCACGCTGCCCTGGACCGGCACGCTCACGGGGCCGGACGGTTCGGCCACGGTGACGGTGCCGAGCCAGCGCATCTGGGGCTGGGACTACCTGTGGCCGGCCATGGCGAAGATCACCGGCGTCACCGAACTTCAGGCCGCGGAAGCGAACATCGGCGGCAGCGGCGGCGGTTTCAGCGTGCTCGAGCCGACTCCGCAGTACCAGGAGCCCGTGCCGGGGACGCACAGCTTCCACGCGGTGCAGTACCTGACGCCGACCGATTACCAGACGATCGTCCCCGGCCTGGTCGAGCCGACCGCCTGGACCCTCAACCCCACTCCCGGCGTGACCAGCGGTAGCGGTTCGGGGCGGGCGGTTCCTGACGTGTCCGCCGACGCGGACCCGTACAGCGGCTATTTGCTGTACGAGCCGTCGTTCGCGGGCGTGAACGAGCCCGTGCTGCAGGGCGGCTGGGGCGGTACCAGCTTCGTGGCGCCGCAGATGAACGGGTCTACCGCGGTCATCGACTCGGCCCTGGGTCACCGGGTCGGGTTCTGGAACCCGACCATCTACGCCGTGGCCGGCTCGTCAGGTAGCCCGTTCAACCCGCTGGACACGGCGAGTACGAGCAACGACAACCTGTTCTACACCGGGAACCCTGGTGAGCCTTTCAACCAGGGTGTCGGCCTCGGCATCCCGAACCTGACCGCGCTGTCGGCCGACTTCAACCACTGAAGCCGCCCGCTCACGGATAGGACCGTATAGGCGATACCCCCGTTTGGGGGGCGAGCCCGGGCCACGTTCAGGCGTGGCCCGGGCTTTATCGCGGCCGGATCCTTGTACGCTGATGCCTGCGGAAAACGATGGAGGTGGCCTGTCCCGTGGCTCCGGCGGATGACTGGGTAGTGCGCACGGCCGACCAGGTGCGCGCCGAAGCAGAACGCAGGCATCCCGGTCAGGCTCCGACCTGCGCGTCCGGGATCAGCCCGTCCGGGCCGGTGCACCTGGGGAACCTGCGCGAGCTGATGGTCCCGCACCTGGTCGCGGACGAGGTCCACAAGCAGGGCGCGCCCTGCCGCCACATCTTGTCCTGGGACGACTACGACCGGCTGCGCCGGGTCCCGAAGGGGTTCGGAGAGTCCTTCGCCGAGTACATCGGCCGGCCGCTGACCGCTGTGCCCGACCCGTGCGGCCGGCACAGCAACTGGGCCGAGCACTTCAAGGAGCCGCTGCGCGAGGCGCTGGTCCGGCTCGGCATCGTGGTCACCGAGATCAGCCAGACCCGGATGTACACCTCCGGGGCCTACACCGAGCAGATCGTGACCGCGATGCGGCGCCGGGCCGACATCGGGGCGGTGCTGGCCCGGTACCAGACCAAGCGCGCGGACGAGCCGGATGACGACGACCCGCAGACCGCGGTGTACTACCCGTTCCGGCCGTACTGCGCGGTATGCGGCCGTGACGACACCACGGTGACCGGCTTCGACGACGAGACCACCGAGATCACCTACATCTGCGCCTGCGGCGCGCGGGTGGGGCCCACGCCGATCGCGGAGGTCGCCGGGAAGCTGGCCTGGAAGGTCGACTGGCCGATGCGCTGGGCCTACGAGCGCGTGACGTTCGAGCCGGCCGGGGTCGACCACTCCTCGCCCGGATCCAGTTTTACGGTCGGCGGGCAGCTGGTGTCGGAGATCTTCGGCGGCCAGATGCCGTTGCACTTCGGGTACGCCTTCGTCGGCACCACCGGCGGCTCGTCGAAGATCAGTAGCTCGGCCGGCGGCGCGCCTACCCCGGCGGACGCCCTGGAGATCTTCGAGGCTCCGCTGCTGCGCTGGCTCTACGCCAGGCGGCGTCCCGAGCAGTCCATCACCCTGGCCTTCGACGCCGAGGTGGGCCGGGTCTATGACGAGTGGGACGCGTTGACCCGCCGGATCGCCGACGGGACCGCCGCCGACGCGGCCCGGGCGGTGTTTGCCCGCGCGTCCGCCACCGCCGAGGGTCCGCTGCCGGTCACGCCCCGGCCGCTGCCGTTCCGCACGCTGGCCTCGGTGGCGGACATCACGGCCGGCGACCGGGGGCAGATCCTGCGGATTCTGCGGTACCTGACCGCGGACGACCCGGTCGGCACGCTGGACGAGGTCCGGCCCCGGCTGGATTGCGCGCAGGCCTGGGTGGCCGAGTATGTCCCGCCCGCCGACCGCACCCAGGTCCGCGACGAGGCCGACCTGGACCGGCTGGCTGCCCTCACCGATTCCGACCGCGACGCGCTCAAGCTGCTGACCGAGGGCATGGCGGCCGACTGGTCCCTGGACGGCCTGACCACCCTGCTGTACGGCATCCCGAAGCTGCAGCGCGGCCTGCCGATCAGCGCCCCGCCGACGGCCGAGCTGAAGGTCAGCCAGCGGGCCTGGTTCATCCTGCTCTACCAGCTGCTGATCGGGAAGGACACCGGCCCGCGGCTGCCGACGTTGCTGCTGGCGCTGGGCCAGGACCGGATCCGCACCTTGCTCACGCCTAAGTGAGGGCCGCTGGCACGCATTACACCGCAGGGCGCAGCAGCGTGGTCCGGTGCCGCAAGCCGGACCGGGCGTGCCGCGCGTGCCGCCGCAGGACGCTCTGGTTCACCTGGACGGGCGGGGCGGCCACGGCCTCATCCAGCTGGTAGGACGGCCGCTGCACCATGCGAAGCGCCATGGCCAGGCCGGCCGGAGTCTGCGCCCGCA
Source organism: Streptosporangiaceae bacterium (assembly GCA_049676235.1). GTDB lineage: Bacteria > Actinomycetota > Actinomycetes > Streptosporangiales > Streptosporangiaceae > Palsa-504. The sequence goes on along the minus strand of JBAUAY010000858.1, from coordinate 2,423 downwards.
GCGGGGCGTCCGCGGCCTGCCCGCGTAGCGCGCGGTAGGTGATGGCGTCCAGGATGGCGGGCACCCCGGCCCGGACCTGCCGTGGCGTGCACACGCTGCCCTTATGCCGGGGAGCCGGCGGCAGCGCCGTGTACTGGGCGGTGTACTGCGCGGTGGGCTGGGCGGTGGCCTCGTCGCCGGGCCAGTACCCGGTCAGCAGGGCGTAGAGCATCCGGGCCAGGGCCAGGGTGTCGGCCGCAGCGGAGGCAGAATCCGCGGTGGCGCCGGACAGCGCCGCGTCGAGGCCGAGGCCGGTGATCTTGAGACCGCTGCCGGGGGCCCAGTGCAGAGAGCGCGGGGTCAGCCGCAGGTGCGGTCGGCCAGCCTGGTGCGCGACGGCGATCGCGTCCGCCGCGTCGGCCATCATGGCGGCGGCCAGGGCCGGGTGCGGCAGGGTGGGTGGGAAAGGGCCGGAAAGCACCAGGTCCTCGAGGTGCGTACCCGGGGTCCACTCGGACACGATGTAGGGGCACTCGGGCCCGAAGTCGGTGTCGTAGATGGTGGCCAGGCGCGGATCGGTCACCTTGGCGGCCGACTGCACCGCCTCGATCACGGGGCGCGGGACGGGAATCCCCGGGGGCAGCAGGTGGATCGTGACCGGCCGGCCGAGAAGCTGGTCGCTGGCCTTCCACAAGGAAAGGCCGCGCGCCTCCCATGAGGAGCCGCACGGACCCAAAGACTCGCTGACCTGATCGCCGGAGCTGATCCGCTCGTCTAGCCGGAATCGTCCGCCGAGCCATCCCTGCGCCGGGTGTGTGCCGGACGGTATCTCAACTACGGTCATTGACTACCTCCTGCCCATCGCCAGACAGGTGTAGCCGTGCCCCGTTTACGCCACAAGATGCCAGCCGACGCCGTTCTTCCCCCGGTGCCACACCGGCCGCAAGGGTCCCGAGCTGCGGAAACGTTCGGCCAAAAAAGATCGGTAATTTTCTTGGTTAGCCCGGCGCGGTCGTGAGGAACTGATCCATGATCCGGACACCCGACTCAAGAGCGGACAGCGGTATGCGCTCGTCGGTGCCGTGGAACATGGCGTAGTAGTCATAGCCCTCGGGCAGCACCAGCGGGGTGAAGCCGTAGCAGGTCAGGCCGAGCCGGGAGAAGTGCTTCGCGTCGGTGCCGCCGCTCATGCAGTAGGGCACGATGGTCGAGCCCGGGTCCTCGGTCAGCAGGGCCTGTGCCATGCTGGCCATCACCGGGGCGTCGAGCGGCGCTTCCAGCGGGATTTCCGCGTGCGCATACTCCCACCTCACGTCGGCTCCGCCCAATTCGCCCCATTCGGTCAGCTCGTCCAGCGTGGCGCGGAACTCCGCCTCGTAGCCGGGCAGGACGCGGCCGTCCACGTAGCCGACCGCCTCGGCCGGGATCACGTTGATCTTGTAGCCCGCCTGCAGCATGGTCGGGTTGGCGCTGTTGCGTATGGTCCCGGCGACCAGGGCGCCCGCGGGCCCGAGCCGGGCCAGCAGTTCCTCCGCGGTCAGGCCGCCGGTCAGCGCCCCGGCCGGCAGCTGCGTTCCGGCCGAAGCGGCGATGGCCTCGACCGCGGCGCGCACCGTCGGGATCAGCCGGACCGGCCACCGGAAGGCGCCGATCCTGGTGATCGCCTCGGCCAGCCGGGTCACCGCGTTCGCCTCGTTCGGCTTGGCGCCGTGCCCGGCCCGGCCCTGTGCGGTCAGCTTCAGCCACGCGGTACCCCGCTCGGCGGAGGCGATCGGGTAGAGCCGCTGCCCCGGTCCCGCGTGGAAGGTGAACGCGCCCGATTCCCCGATGGCCTCGGTGCAGCCCTCGAACAGCTCCGGATGCCGCTCCACCAGAAACCGCGCGCCGAACTCCGCGGTGTCCTCCTCGTCCGCGGTGAACGCGAGGACGATGTCGCGCCGCGGGCGGACGCCGGTGCGGGCCCACTGGCTGACCACCGCGAGCAGCACCGCGTCCGCGTTCTTCATGTCGACCGCGCCGCGCCCCCACAGCACGCCGTCGCGGATCTCGCCGGAGAAGGGGTGCACCGACCAGCCCGCCGGGTCGGCCGGCACTACGTCCAGGTGACCGTGCAGGAGCAGTGCTCCTTCCCGGGCTCCCTCCCGGGCCCCCTCCTGGGCCCCGGCACCCGGCCCGGTCCCGCTGACCCGCGCCACCACGTTCGCCCGCCCCGGCGCGGACTCCAGCAGCACCGGCTCAAGACCGGCCTCGGCCAGCCGCGCCGCCACGTACTCCGCCGCCGGCCGCTCCCGCGCGTCGCCGCCCCGGTTGGTCGTGTCGATCCTGATCAGGTCGGCGGCGAATCGCGCGGCCTCGGCCCCAGCCATCTAAACTCCCCGGGGGAGCAGCCCGGCCGCCCGGTACGCGTCGTCGATCAGCCGCATGGTGGTCACCGCGTGCAACGC
>JBAUAY010000857.1:0-10246 GCA_049676235.1 Streptosporangiaceae bacterium | reverse complement strand
ACCACCAGCTCGCCTTCAGCCGCTACGACGCCGCCCTCCGGCCGCTGGTCGCCGCCAGGCAGCAGATCGGCCTGAACCTCCGCCTTCTGGTGCCCAGGACCGGGGCCGGCCGACACGCCCGCAACGTCCTGCTCCGCCTGCCCCTGCTGAAGGCCGCCAGCGCAGCGGAGCGCCGCGTCCAGGCCAGGAACGCCCGCCCCCTGCCGGAGTACGCCCGGCCCGCCAGGGCTCTCGCCGTGCCGCACTCGCGGCGGAACGGACCGCCCAACATCGGCAAGACCAGCTGTAGTCACTCAGGGTAACCAAGATTGAGTCGCTGCTCAGGTACCCACGTCAGTGCTCACGTAGTGCTCAAGTACGGCAGTGAATGCTCATCTAGGCCGGTCAGCGAGCCCGCGCTTCTCTGCTGGGGCAGAGCCCAGCTCCCAGGCCGAGCCGTCCTCTGCCCCAACAGAGGAATCCTCGCGGGGCTGGCGTTAGTCGGTTAGCGGACTGATTTCTTCTCGGATTGTCGTGAGTGCTTGTACCACTGCGGAGCGCAGGTGATCCCATGCGCCGGCCCAGTCGTTGCCGAACTGAGTAAGCCCGAGGGTGATCCTTGTGTGTTCCGCGCGGGTGTCCGCGGCGTGATGCTGCTGGCCTGCGCGAAGGTCGAAGATCAAGCGGAGCGTGTCCACGGCGGCGTGCGCCCGGCCTGCCGCCTCGCCGCCGAGCAGGCCGCTGAGGCGGGCTTTCATGTTGTTCAGACTGCCGCCTTGCGCGGGGAAGTCGAAGGAATTCAGCATGTCGCCGAGAGCGCTGCACCGAGACTCGAACTCTTCGGCGCTGGCCGCGGGCTGGGTGAGCTTGGCCGGTATGGCGGCCCGTGGAACGTGGAAGAGGCGCTCGCCGGTGGCGATCCGCCAGGCCAGGCCAAGGTGGTCGAATGCCTCCGGCAGGGCCAGCGCGGGAAGGTAGTCCGGGAGGGTGGCCTGCTGGGGAACGGCGACCAGGGCGTCCAGCCTCACCAGGTAGTCATCGACGGTCTTGACCTGCGCGTACGGCGTGAGCCGCGCGTCGGTGAGGTCCCAGGTCCACTGATCGTTTTGCTGGTTCACGCCGAGCCACGTCGCTGGTTCCCCGCTCAGCACGCTGAAGAGCTGGCCAGCGCTGAGTTCTGTTCCCGCCGCCATATTGACGGTCCTGGTGAAGTCATCGCCAGGGACCTTCAGCTCGACCGTCTGGGTGGGCTCAGGCTTGATGCCGCGCTGCATGACGGCGGCGGTCCGGAGTGCCGCGAGGAAGGTGCTGATGAGCTGCTGGACGGCGGGCACGGCAGCGCCGACGTAGGCCATTCCCTGGATGCTCAGCGGGACGTCGTCGGTGATCTTCGGTATCGGGTGGCCGCGGTAGCCGAGCCGGACGGGCCGGTAGTCATGCTCCCAGGTCGGCATGCCGCCCAAGATCTCTTCGGCATCCAGACCGTCATGAGTCCAAAGCTGTTGCCTGACCCATTGCCAGCATGGCCAGCGGCTGTCTGCTGCTGCGTAACCGTCAGCGGTCGTGCGCAGGAAACGCAGCATGTCATCGGGCAGTGGATCAAGAAGGCTGGCCATGCCCTCATCGAACCACCCCGAACGGCGGCAGGTACCGCGACATCCCGCCCGATGGTGTGGGTAGTTCGCCGTGATATCTAGGCCGGGCGGGCTTCAGGGGGCACGGAGGATGTCGCGCAGGTCAGGGCCTTCCGCTATGCACAAGCTGATGACGGTCGTCGCCGTCTCGGCCGCGGCCGGGTCGCCGTCAGCCAGACTGGTCGTGAGGATGGCCCGGATGCTCGTTTCGTGCTGCTGGAGCTGAAAGGGGCCGGGCCTGGTCCGTACCCACGCTTCCAGGACGGCCAGGCACGTGCTCGTGTGCGCCGGACACAGGCTGGCCAGGCGCGGCAGGACGAGGTGCTCGGAGTCGACGCGCCTGGCCAGGGACAGGGTTGCCAGGAGCTGGCGTAGTTCCCATTCATCGCCCAGCTTGCCCGCAGCGAACCATTCTCCGAATCCGGCCAGCTCATCGGCGTTAGCGCCGTTGCGGACGGCGTGCACCCGCGTCTCCCACAACATCCGGAGACGGTCAGCGACCGCGGAGTCAACGGCGTCGGCTTCCCGGAGGCTCCGCCCGGTGAAGCGCATCAGGTTCAGGCAGACCGAGCCGGGCGCGTTCTGGTAGAAGCGGCGTACGAGCTGGCGGTTGCTGTCGAGGGTGATCTGCCCGAACCAGTAGCGGCTCACCAGGTGCCGTCCTATGCCATCAGCGCGGGCAACTGCCTGCCGCTCGCTTGCACCGGGGTCTGTTCGGTCGACGGCGAGCTGGTAGCTGTCGTCGAGGATCGCGCAGACGTCGGCGACCAGAGGAGAACGAGCGAGGTACCCGTCCCAGGCAGCCTCCCACCGCGGGCATTCGGCCGCTTGCGCGGGGAAGACGGACGAAGCGTTCTGGGCTGCCCATGACCGGTCAAGCCAGGTGAGCTGGGCAAAGCAGGACCCGTAAACCCACCGGACGGCCCTGGAGGGCTCCTGCTCCATGTTCAGATGACGGTCGAGGACGCGGCGGAACTCATCGAGCCCGGCATCAGGGTCGTTTCGGCGTACCCACAGAGCGTAGGCGACTGCGGCGCTCAATGCCCGGGGCCGGACATCTTCAAGGCCCTGTTCACCGGGCCCCCGCCCGACCTCGTCGGCGCTGGCCTCGTCTGCGGGGGCCGGATCGGGATCGCCGCATGCGCTTTCGATGATCGCCCAGGCCTGCTCTCGGTGGCCAGCAGGGATCGGGTGGCCTGCGGCGCTGAAGCCGGCCTCCAGCAGCCGCAGGGTGTTAAGGCGGGAATCACGCCACTGCGGCGGGGTCATGCTGGCTGGGTCACCGAGTTCGGCGGCAGCTTGTTCGTCTGCCCATGCGCACAGCAGCAACACGGGCTGCCAGTCCAGGTCCGCCTGCTCGCGGACGGCGATCCACAGGGCGCTGATCACTGCGGCGACGTAGACGGGCGGCAGCCCGATGAACGCGTCCGCCTCCGATGACCGGCGCGCAGCATCGTGCTGGACCGCCGTGCCGAGCGCCGATGCGAGGGAGAAACGGCTGGGGTCCAGCAGATTCCCGGTCGGCTCCCATGCCGCCAGGAAGCTCACCAGGTCCCCGATGGGGGAGGCCGCGAGGTCACCGGCCGTCGCCGGGCTGGTGAACGCGATGTCCCGTACCGGTATGGGCATGCTGGCGGCGAGATCGGGAGCCTCTCCAAACTCGGCGACCAGGCGCTGATAGCGGGCACGCCATTCCGCGGACAGGATCGGTTCCACCGCGGCCAGCCTGTCGCGTTGCCATCGCCCGGCCCGGTCGTGGGTCATGGCCGCCGATACCGGCTCGCCGGTCGCCTGCTCATGCCGCCTGGCCCACTCCGTGGTCTCAGGGCCGCTGCCGATAAGGGCGACCAGCCGCTGCTGGTCGCGCGGAGCGATCGTCGTGCAGTGCCGGCGGGCGAGTGCCAAGAACTCCCTGGTCAGGTTGACATCCTGGATCGCTGCGGGATCAGTGAGGTGCGTGCCGATCAGGTCCGCGTCGTTGGCGGTGGTGGTGGTGAGGAGGAACAGGGCCAGCCGACGGAAGATCGGCCAGTCATGGGATTCCAGCTCGGCGACCACCTGGCCGATGTTCGCGTCCCCGGTGTCGAGCAGCTGCGCGGCAGCATCGCGGACGGCGCTGACCAGGGCGGTTGCCGGGTCTCTATCGGTACCTGCCGGGTGCCCCTCAAGCGCAGGCCGCCAGCTGACGGACATGTCCTGGCGGAGATCTCTAAGACCGTGGAGGACCTGCGCGTTGACCGCCTGATCCAGGAGGCGGGCCAGCAGCGCCAGGACGGGCAACCCTCCAGCGCGGGTGACAGCCGGGATGTCCTCGCGCAAGATTTCCGCGTAGCTCCAGCTGTCAGCTGCAGCGCGTGATCCGGAACCGTCCGGCACCTTCGCCAATAGCGCCTCGGTCAGGCGCACCGACTCTCCGGGGTACCCGCCCTCGGCGAGATGGCGGCACAGGCCGCCGACCCGCGTGGGGACCAGCACCCCGAAACGGCTGTCAAGCGATGCGATGATCTGCGGCAGCAGCTGCGGGCTGTAGCCGGGCGGGACATGCAACGACAGCTCGATCAGGTCGCTGTTCACCCGGCTGTTGTCCGTCGCTGGAATGTCCAGGGCGGTGGCCACCACTTCGGCCGCGTCGTCGGACGCCACCCGGATCAGGAAATGAGTCTGCGGCCAGAAAGGAAGTTCGGCCGTTCCTTCATCAAGGTGGACCACCGGGTCCGGTGGTGAGCTGAAAAAGCCTTCCTTCCTCAGCGGGACCAGCCAGGCGGAGTCCGCCCGCGCGAAAAAGTACCCGAGGGTGACCAGGTTCTGGGGGAAGCTGTTCCGCAGCTGCCCCGCGTGCGCCGCGCCTGGCTGGGGCACCTTGAGCAGGTCATCGAGCCTGGTGAACACGTCGACGTACCGGTCCTGGAAACGCTTGAGCAGCCGGTCGAGCAGTTCCTCAAAGCCGGCCACGAAATCGTCGAACGCGCTGTCTGCTGGCCGCGGGGCTTCAAGGGCGGAGCGGTGCGCCCGCATCGCGAGCCCGCTCAGGTTGCCCTCCCCGGTCAGCCCGAGCCAGAACTCCGCGATCGGCTCGTCGTGAGAGATCTCAAGCTGGTCCAGGACCGCTATCACGCTGGCGCGATGCTTATCCCGTCCCTGTCTGCCGTCCCCGGCGGGATCAAGAACCGAGCGCACAGCGCTTTCTACCTCGCGCAGGAGATGCGCGACCAGGTGAGTGACTCCAGTGCGGCGCGGATCCTCGCTGAGCAGTCCACACGCGGCGACAAAAAACTCGGCTGGCCCCTCACCGATCTCCCGCAACCGTCTGACGATGCTCTCCTGCCGAGCCGACAGAGCCCGCCCCTGGGCGCCCGGCTGGTCTGCTAGATCCATCTCGATCCGTTCTCAAGAATGCGCCGAGGCCAGCCCTGCGCGGCGCCCCACGTGATCCCGCGATCGGCCATGCGGAGGGATCGCGCCGATGACTTTACCCGAGCGGAACACCCCCGATGATCGGCTGCGTCTGTCGCCAGGTGAGCAGATCGCACCTAGTTCGGCGCCTGGAACCGCGCGAACCAAGCGTCGTCCCGGCTTCACAGTGCCAGTCGGGCCCGACCTCGTTCGGCCCGTCGCGCCACGTCGGCTTTCCGCGGTGCGCGGGCGATGTGCGGGACAGCAGGCTGTTAGTCGAACGCTGTCAGAATCGTTTCCAAGATCGCCGCGACGCCGCTCCAGTCTTGCGTAGCGACCACCGCCAGATCTCGCCTCGCGGCGCGAGCCTTCCGCTCGAAGTCCTTCCGTATACGTCTTTTGTGCCCGTCATCGATCGCGCCTTGGTGGTTTTCCTGCCCTTTCACGTAGCCTTCCCACCGGACAGGCACCAGCGCGCCATTCACTGTCAGCAGGTCCCTTCCCAGATACATCTCTAGCGAGCCTGCCTTGCCGTTGACGTTCATGAACACCGGGTCGGTGCTCTGCGGCCCGAGCGTCGGGTAGCTCGCTAGCAGCGGAAGATCGGGATAGTGCACGATACGGTAGTTCTCCGGCACATCGCGCTTGAGTTCGCTAAGTGCGTCGTAAGCTGCGGTGTCGTTGTCGGCGATGGCGACCACACGATTGACGATACGTGCGCCGATGAAGGACCTCACCAGCTTGGCGAGGCGGCCTACACCGCCCTCGGCGCCGCCGCTGAAATCCATGAAACGCAGAAACCCGGCGAGGTGCGGATGAGTCACGCTCACTGCCATCTCAAGGAGTTGAGAGTCGAGCGACCCTTCGGTGAGTACGATCAGCGGGGCGTCTCGTGCTAGACGTGCGAGACGTTCTTCACGCGAATGATCGGTGATCGCGTGCCGCGTGCGAGGAATCCCCGGGAAGCCAGCTCGTCAAGGTTGTACCGAACCGGTGTCTCGGTGCCGTCAGCCAGATCCAGCGATAGACGCAGGACCGTCCGGGGATCGAGCCGCCATCTCACCTCTTCCGGAAGAGGGTCTTCCGCTAGTAAGGCAGCCGCCATTGGGGCTGTGACCTGCCGGGATGACTTGGGGAACCTGCATATATAGGCGCAGCCGCCTGACGATCATGTGCTTGTGAGAACAACAAAATCGAAGGCGGCTGCTGCTGTCAGCATAGGAGCCGGGCTGGCCGGCCGGAAGCGGATCGAGCTGCTGGGGCTGCTGAGGTCGTGCTTTGCCCGGACGGAGGCGTGGCAGCAGGCGGGGAAGTACGTGTCGGCGCTGGTCAGCGAGATGCCGAGGCGGAACGGGTGGACGATCGCCGAGCATGCCGGGGACCGGACGCCGGACCGTACCCAGCGGCTGCTGAACCGGGCGGCCTGGGATGAGTTCGCTGCGATGAGCCGGGTACGGCGGTTCGCGGCGGGGGGCCTGGACGAGGCCGCGGGCCGCGGCCGGCGGGGCGGCCTGGCGATCGGGGCGCTGGACGAGACCGGGCAGGAAAAGGCCGGCGAGGCGACCGCAGGGGTGAAGCGGCAGTACATGGGCTGCGCGGGCCGGGTCGCGAACGGGATTAATACCGTGCACCTGGCCTACGTGCGGGAGAAGACCGGGCACGCGCTGGCCGGCGCGCGGCAGTGGATACCCCGCGAGCACATCGAGGACCCGGTCAGGTCACTGGTCATGGGCCTGCCGCTGGACCTGGAGTTCCGCACCAAGGGCCAGCTGGCCATCGATATCTGCGCTGACGCGTACGCGGACGGCCTGAGGTTCGATTTCATCTGCGGGGACGAGGTCTACGGCAGCTGCACCCAGCTGCGCCAGTTCCTGGAAGAACGCGGGCAGGCCTACGTCCTGCGGGTCGCGTCGAATTTCACGGTCACCCTGGCCGCGGGGACGAAGCTGACCTGCGCGGAGGCGGTGAAGCAGCTGGTGAAGGGCAAGCGCCGCTGGGAGGTCCGCTCCGCCGGAGAGGGCTCAAAAGGGGAACGGTGGTACGCCTGGGCGTGGATAGGGACCGCCTCCCCGCGCCATTACCTGCTGGTCCGCCGCCACCTCAAGACTGGCGACCTGGCCTTCTGCTATTGCTACGTGCCCGAAGGGCAGCTGCTTACCAAGACACGCCTGATCCGCGCGGCCGGGCTGAGATGGCCTGTGGAGGAGGATTTCGGATTCGGCAAGGACCGCTTCGGCCTGGACCAGTGCCAGGCCCGGCTCTACACCGCGATCATCCGGCACGCCGTGCTGGTCATGGCCGCCCTGGCGGTCTGCGCCGTCACCGCCGCACTCGTGCGCGACCGCACCGGCACCCAGGCATCGCCGCCATCCGGCCCTGATCAGTCACCACCCGGCGAACCCGGGATGATCCCGCTGACCGTCCCGGAGATCAGCCGCCTGCTCGCCGCCGTGCTCCGGCGCCCGCACCCGCCCGGCCACGCCGGCCACTGGCTTAACTGGCGACGCCGCCACCAGGCCCGCGCCCGCTGGTTCCACCAGCGCACCCGGCTAAACCGGGACAATTCCCTGGTCAGCTAGCAATTGGCGGCTGCACTACTAGGGGGTCGGTGCTGTTCACGTAACGGTGCAGCTCGGCGAGTATGCCAGGCGCGTGAAGCACGGGGATTCCCAGATTGAAAATGTCCTCACCCGGGCTGGGATCGCTCTCATGCCAGGCGCGTACGGCTTCCGTCAGCTCGTGCATCGCCCGCTGAGCGGTGAATCCGTTAGCTGGAGCCGGTCACGCAAGTGATCCACCCGTGAAAGGTAGCCATATAGTTCGCCCTGGTCTCGCACCTCGGGCTCCGCGAACAAGGCTGCCAAGTCCGGGATGTAGCTTTCCCGGCAGGCCAGGATCAGCTGCTCGCCGATTTCGATGTAGCTATGCGCAGCCACGGTCCTATGGTGCCGTATTCGGGTCGGTCCCGCCCGGCGGCAAGGTCCTCAATACTCGCGAGGTTGCCCCGGCAGCCGGTCGTGTCCGGCCGGTGGTCTCGGGCTGGACGACGCCACCGGCCGGGTCTGCCAGTTGCAGAGGTGCCTCCGCGGGATCAGGTTCGCGCCATGGCGTTGCTGGGCGTGGTCGGGACCATTGCTCGGCCCGCCAGCTCGGCGTTGATGGTGCGCGCTAGGGCGTTCAGGGCCTGGTTGGAGCCTTTGATTCCCTCGCTGCGCAGGGAACGTCTGGATACCGGCGTTCCCGCTGCGGCAAGCCTGCTGGCGGCCACGCGTGCCCGGCTGATTCCCGACAGGCTTGATGCTGCCGCGCTGGGGTCGTAGTCCTGCTGCGGGGCCGTCCTGGTCTCAGTGGGAGGACTGGACCCGGGCAGGGGTGCCTGGGTCAGGGCCTGGTCCCGAGCCGCCCCTGCCTGGTCCTCGGCGGACCAGGCAGAGGACCGCGATACTGAGGATTGCCCGGTCCCGTTGTCTGGTCCGTCCGCCGCGGTGCCAGCATCGGCACGGAGCATGTGGGCCAGCGTGGTCCCCATGGCCAGGACCAGGACCGGCAGACAGGACACGATCGTGGTGACGGGCCACGGTGCCCGCGCCGTCCCGGCCTGGGCCAGCAGGTGGTAGGCCACCTGCCCGGCCATGCCGAGCGCGAAGGAGCAGATCGCAGACCACTTGGCGAACCGGCGGGTCCGTCCGCTGATCGCGTGCTCGCCGCTCAGCCAGGCGCGCAGCGCGTACGCGGCGTACGCCTCGACGCCCACCGGCAGGGTAATGGACGTGTCCAGGTGGAGCGACGGCCAGATGCCCGGCAGCGGGGAGACCAGCCCGAACCCGGTGAGCCTGGCGATGCCGACCCAGCCGGACCACACCTCGGCCGCAGCCGGGGCGGCCAGGACCAGCAGCGGCCAGGACCGCACGGTCCTGGCACCGGAGGAGACTGCGGTGGACCGGTCCCCTCCGGCTGGTCCGGTGGTCCGGGCAGCAAGCGGGCGGCCTGATCCCAGATCCGCGGTGGCGCCGGGCCGGTTCATGCCCACGGTCAGTGCGGCCATGGCGGTCACCACCCTTCCTGCATAGCGAGCGGGTGGGGTTCCCCGGTCAGCGCGGCCAGGGCGGCGGCGACCTCGTGGGTGGTGGCGCGGACGTAGGTCGCGGTCGCGCCCGCGTCGCTGCCGGTGTCGGTGTGGCCCGCGTAGGCTTTAGCGACGGCGTAGCCGAAATTTCGCTCGACCCACGTCAGCGTGGTGTGCCGGATCCAGTGCATGCTGATCTGCTGCGCCCGGACCCAGGGCAGGCACCGGCCCAGGCGTTCCCACAGGTGGTCGTAGCGGCGAGAGGTGATGCCGCGGCCGTTGCGGTAGCGCAGCAGCTGCCCGTCCGCGGGCGCGTGGCGTTCCGTCGCATGCGCGAGCAGGGCGGCCATGAGGGTGGGCGAGACGGGCTGCCACCGGACAGTCTCGCCTTTCTCGCGCAGCAGGATCAGGCACTGCTCGGGATCGAGGTCCTGCGGGCGCAGCGCCAGCGCGCCGCCGCGCCGGCAGGCGGTCTCGGTGTGCAGCCGCAGCAGCAGCGTGTCCAGCTCGGGATCATCACCCGTGCTCGCCGCCGCATGGTTGATCTCGGCCAGGCGCTTATCGGCGACGGCGCGCCGCGTCGAGGGCAGGCGCCGCGGCTTGTCCACCTTCCGGGCCGGGTTGCCGGCCGGGTCGATTAGGCCGTCTTCCTCGGCGTGCCTGTACAGGCAGCGCAGCGCGGCGATGAGGTGCTCGGCGGCGCTGCGCCCGCCGCGGGAGTTCCGCCGGGGCACGACGTTGGCCCGGACGTGCTGGACGAGCTGGCGGATCTCCGACGGGGTGGGCTCATCGAGGCGGCGGTTACCCCACTGGTCGGTGACCCGGTTCCAGTACGAGCCGTAGGCCCGGCGACAGCCGTCGCTGACCAGGGCGGAGACGACCGGGACGTACTCGGCGAAGGTCGGTGCGAGCGGCCTGGCCGCCGGGACGGCCAGCAGGTCGGCGGGGGTCAGGCCCATGCGTTCCAGCACGAGCATGGCCGCGTCGACCACGGCCTGCCCGGGGGCGCCTGTGCGTGCGTCAGGTCCGGTGATCGTCATCGGTCTCCTCCTGTGCGTCCAGTAGGGATTGGTGGTTGATCGAATGAGTGGTTGACGACTGACTCGTAAGCTCGTCGTCGCTTGCCGGTGTGAGTCCGGTCCGGGTAGCTGTCAGGAGGCCCGGTAGCAGGCTG
>JBAUAY010000856.1:0-1940 GCA_049676235.1 Streptosporangiaceae bacterium | reverse complement strand
TCGACAGGCCCCTGGGGGCGGACGCCGGTCCAGGGCTACCCGCCGAGGCGCGGGCCGGCCGAGCCGTTCCCTGGCGGGCTAGCCGGCGCGTACCCGGACGACGATACCGAGCTGGCGCCGGTGGGTGGCGCCGGCCAGGCCGACCCGCCGGGACGGCGGCGCGGCGGCCGGACGAAGCGCCGATTCCGGTCCCGTTCGTGGCTCGCCGCGGCCATCGTGGTCGTGGCCGCGGCCGGGTTCGCCAGTTACTGGTTCCTGTACGAGCCGACGGTCAACGCGCCGGTGCCCCCGACCCTGCGGCTGCCGACGACCGCGCCCGGATCCCCGAGCTTCGACAAGACCCTGGGCAAGTGGCAGCACATCGGGACCCGGGCCGAGGACCCGGAGCCGCTGACGATCGCGGGGCTTTACCCGCCGCAGTTCGTCCTGGGCGACAGCTCGTACGTCAGGACGGCGGCCAGCGTCACCAAGACCTGCTCGCTGGCGGTGTACGGCGCGGATTTGCAGGCGGCGCTGCAGTCGGGTCACTGCACCCAGGTGCTGCGCGCGAGCTACATATCGGGCGACGGCAAGATGATGGGCACCGTCGGCGTGGTCAACCTGATCACCTCCAGCGCCACCCAGAAGGCCGGGCAGGTCACCGGGCCGCGGGAGATCATCGCGCCGCTCAGCGCGAAGAAGGGCGCCACGAGCAAGCTGGGCAAAGGGACCGGCGTCGTACTGGCGGAGATCAAGGGCCACTACCTGATCTTGATGTGGGCCCAGTTCACCAACCTGAAGTCACCGTCGGATCTGGCCCAGCGGCAGGCGCTCGAGCAGTTCGCCGAGAACCTCGTCACCGGCAGCGCCAACATCAACCTCAGCAGCCGCATGCTGACCGGCAAAGCTAGCTGACGGTACGAAGCCTGCGGGCGGCGACGGCCCGGGCGGCCAGTTCATCCGTCGGGGGATAGCCGACTTCCTCGAGGCACAGCCCGTGCGGGGGGACGACGCGGACGGCGGGATCGCGGACCGCGGCCGCCAGCACCGCGGCGGGCCAGCCGGGCGGCCTTCGTCCCTCGCCGACGGCGAGGAGCGCGCCGACCAGCGAGCGGACCATGTTGTGGCAGAACGCGTCGGCGACCACGGTGGCGATCGCGATGCCGTGATCGTCCCGGTGCCAGGCCAGGGTGCGCAGCGCCCGGACGGTGGTCGCGCCCTCCCGCCGACGGCAGAAGGCGGCGAAATCATGCTCGCCCAGGCAGTGCCGCGCGGCCTCGTTCATGGCCGCCAGATCGAGCCCCCGGAAGTACCACAGCGTCTCGTGCCTGCGCAGCGGGTCCGCAGTGGCCTCATCGTCGCAGACCCGATAGGCGTAGCGGCGCCACAGCGCGGAGAAGCGGGCGTCGAACCCGGCGGGCGCGGGACTTGCGGCGTGCACCCGGACGTCGGCGGGCAGCACCCGGGCCAGCCTGGAGACAGCCCGCCCCTCGGGGTCCGCCGTACCGGACCACGCCGCGGCGGGCACGTCGGTGTGGATGACCTGACCGCGCGCATGCACTCCGGCGTCCGTACGCCCGGCCACCGTCAGCTTCGGCGGGGCGGGCAGCCGCAGCACCCGTCCGAGTGCTGCGGCCACGACGTCCTCTACCGTGCGCCTGCCGGGCTGGGCGGCCCACCCGGAAAACGCTGACCCGTCGTAGGAAAGATCAATCCGGAGCCGAACGGTCCCGGGTTCTCCCTCCGAGCCACTTCGAGCGGTCAGGGGTTAGTCGTCCTGGTCCGGCTGGTCGTCCTCGGCTTCGGCGCCGTCGGCTTCGGCGTCGTCAGCTTCGGCGCTGTCGGCCACCTCGTCTTGGACGTCCTCGACGTCGGCGTCCGCGGCGGGTGCCGCCGCCGCCTCGTCGACCTCGGCGTCGGCTTCAGCCTCCGCCGGGGCGGTGGCCGGGGCGGCCGTAGCC
>JBAUAY010000855.1:0-3919 GCA_049676235.1 Streptosporangiaceae bacterium | reverse complement strand
GCGCTGCTGTGGCCCGCGCCAGCGCGCGACCGGCTGCGTGGTGCTGCGGCCGCCGCCTGCCGGGTGCTGGCAGCCCGGCTGCGTGCCGGGGTCGCGTATCTGCTCAGCGGCATGGACGGACAATTTGCGCTGGATCGCGATCATGCGGCTGCGCAGGCGGACCAAGCAGTCGAGGCGCTGCGCAGTGCTTTCCTGGCGACGCCCTACCGCCCAACCGGGTTGAGCACTCCCGCTAGGACGACCGTGCGCCTGGTAGACGAGCTGATCTGGCTGAACAGCATTGTCATTCAGCCTGGGCTTCACAGCGACGGCGTCAACCGCGCAGCGCTGAGGGTGAAGGAGGCCGCGGCCGCGGTTCTTGACCGTGCCGCGGATCTCCTCGACTCCAGGGGCGGAAACAGCGATGAGCTCGACGCCGCGCTGACCGAACTGGCTGCTGCGCACGCGAAGATGCAGGAGGGCGTGACGGCCGACCTGCCGGCGCGGTCCCTACGGCCGGCGAGTGACCCGGCCGTGACCGGTCCGCTGGTCGAGCCTGAGCCGTCGGTTGGCGACCCGGCTGCGGGCGGGGGGCCGGTCAGCGAGTTCATCACCTCGCTTGACCCCGCCTTCCGTGCGGAGGAGCTGAGCTACGCGGTCTCGCTCATCGCGCGCAACGTCGAGCTGACCGCGGCTGCTGAGCGAGGGAGTTGGCGGGAGCGGTGGCTGGGCCGCCAGCCCGAGGGTGTGCCGGGGACGCTGTCCGCGGCGCGGGAACGGATCACGTCCTACCTGCAGCCGCACTCGGTCTGGTTGCACAACAGCTTGCGTGGTGCCGCCGGGCTGGGGCTGGCGGTGCTCGCCGCGAGACTGACCGGGGTCCAGCACGCGTTCTGGGTGGTCCTGGGCGCGCTGTCGGTGCTGCGCTCCAATGCGCTGAACACCGGGCAGGACGCCGTCCGCGCCATGGCCGGCACGGTAGCGGGTTTCATCGTCGGCGCGGCCCTGCTCGCGGGGATCGGCACGAACACCACGCTGCTGTGGTTCCTGCTGCCGCTGGCGGTCTTCCTCGCCGGGGTCGCCCCGGCGGTCATCTCGTTCGCGGGGGGGCAGGCCGCGTTCACGCTCACAGTGGTGATCTTGTTCAACATCCTCCAGCCGACCGGATGGCGCGTCGGCCTGGCGCGGATCGAAGACGTCGCCCTCGGGGTCGGCGTGAGCCTGGTCGTGGGTGTCCTGTTCTGGCCGCGGGGCGCGGCGCCCGCGCTCCGCCAGGCGCTGGCACAGGCGTACGCCGACGGCGCGGGCTACCTCGCCAGCACGGTGCGATCCGGGACCTCACGCGGCGACCCAAGCACGCCCGCGCTCCCCGCTCTGGCCGGAGACGCTGCCCGGGCCGCTGCGGCATCGCGCCGGCTCGATGACGCGTTCCGCACGTACCTGGCCGAGCGCGGTCCGAAACGGTTCCCGCTCGCCGATGTGGCCAGGCTGGTCACCGGGGTCGCCGACCTGCGTCTGGAGGCTGACGCGGTCCTGGACCTCTGGCGAGGCGACGACGGCCAATCCGGCGGCGACGTGGCCGCCGCACGCCATGAGATTCTGGGCATGGCTGAACGCGTCACGGGCTGGTACGACGGTCTCGCGACCACCATGATCACCGGCGGTGAGCTACCCCAGCCGCTCGCTCACGACAAGGCCGCCGACGGCCGCCTTGTCCGGGCCGTACGCCGCGACCTGCTCGACAACGACGGCAGAGCCAGCGCCACCGCGGTCCGGATGATCTGGACCGGCGATCACCTTGACATCGTCCGCCGTCAGCAGGCGGCCATCATCTCACCCGTGCGCGCCACCACCGGGCAGCCCGCAGGCGGCCGCATCATCCCGCCCCTTCCCAGACGATTCCTGGCGCTACTCCGGTAATCCGGCATGCCGAGGCGACCCATGGTCGCCGTGATAAGGGAACCTACTTCATCCGAAAACGGCAATCATCCGGAGACCATCGCCTGCCGGGTCACCAGGCCCCGCGGCACCGGGTTGACCTGCACCGGCGTATCTCCTCGGGCGACCAGGTACGCATACAGGCCCCACACCGACGACAGGCGGCGGACGATCGTCCGCGTCGACAGCCCCGACTCCCGGTCCGCCAGCCGCGCTACCGTCCGGTCCCCCCGCTGATTGGCCAGGAACTCGAACACATCCGCCGCGGTGACCCCTACCCGGTCCTTCGCCACCACCGTGAAGAACGCTTTCAGGTCGAAGGCCACCGCCCGCAGCGTGTTCGGCCGACACCGGCCCCCAGGAACTTCAGATACTCATCCAGCAGCGGCACGCCGAGCCGCGCCACGCCCCCCGGCAGCATCCTGCGACCGGCGCAGGCGGATAACACTCACAGGCATGCGGGCCTCCATCTCCGTAAAGAACAGGCCACTCAGCCTGTCAAGATCCTTACGAAGATCACCGGCATATCATGCATGTGAGTATGACGTGGGGCGGTGCGCCTCGGGCTAGGCGAGGAGGCCAGGTAGATCGAGGTGGCCGGCCCCCTGCTCCGGCGTCTTCCATCGGCGGTGACCCGGCGGGTGGCCTAGAACCCACCCGCGTTGTTGACCAGCACGTCCAGCCGCGGGTACGCGGCCAGGACCTCGGATCGAGCTGGCTGGTTCAGCCATCTCGGAGTCTCACCGGCCTGGAGTCCGGGCCGACTGCCGTTCGGGACATGCTGCAGAGATGATCACGTCTTGTGCCAGGGGCGGCCACAGGGTCCCTCAGCTGACCCGAGCAGCTGGAGTGGGGGCCGAAGCGGCCGACGCGGATGCGAGGTCATCGGGTGCGGGGGCGGGCACGTCGGCGCCGCCCTGGTCCAGGCGGAACGGCGGGTAGGCGTCGGTCATCAAGGCGGCGTAGGCGATGACCCGCACCACCCAGCGGTTCATGCCGACGACGAAGTCGTACAGCCCTCGCGGGTAGCGGCCCGCGACCAGCAGCGTGATCGCCGCGAAGCACACGAGAAGCCCGATCAGGCCGCCGGAGAGGGCATCGGCCTGCCAGGTGTGCCCGGAGCCTCCTGTGCGGGTGTAGGCGGCGCCGCCGGCGAACACAGCGACGATGGCGTACTGCGGGATCGCCAGCAGCCACCACTTGACCAGGACCAGGCCGCGGGAGAGCCGCTCGGGGTAGGCGACGTCCAGCGTCGCGGGGTAGTCCGGCTCCTCAGCCAGGCTGAACGGCGGGTAGCGGTCGGTCCCCAGCGCACTGTAGGTGTAGTAGCCGACCCGCCAGGACCAGCGCAGCACCCCCAGATTGAAGCCGAACAGCGAGCGGGGGTAGCGCGCGGTGAACAAGATCGCGAAGAACGCGATGACGGTGACGACGGCGAACGCGATCCACAAGAAGAACAGCACGATGTAGTGCGGGATCGCCAGCAGCCACTTGACCAGCCACAGCCAGCGGCTCAGCGGCTCGTCCAAACGAGCTCGCACCTCCACGGGGTAGTTCTGTTCCATGGTTTCCTCCTTGTCAGTGCAGCGGATGCCATATCCATGACACCGGTTGGAGGTAAGCCTGCGTTGGAGTCCTGAGGCAGGACTGTCGTCGCGCTGAGGCGGGGCGCGATTTGGGGCGTACCGGCTGGTGGGGTGGGGGTGTCCGGGTGAGGTCGTACGGTGAGGTGATGGAGGTCCGGCTGTTCGGCGAGCTCGAAGCGGTGGCGGCGGGGGTGCCGGTGCCGGTCCGCGGCGCCAAGCAGCGGGTGCTGCTGGCGCTGCTGGCGCTGCAGCGGGGGCAGCCGGTCAGCGCCGGCCGGCTGGTTCTGCAGGGAACGGCAGACATGCACGTAGGGATGAGCGAGGTCTACCGAGAGCGCGACGACCTGCCTGCCGCCACCCAGCACCTGCTTACGAGCCAGGAACTGGGCGAGCACCTCGGGTTGCCGCAGAACCGG